>JBKCCA010000068.1:0-6933 GCA_046305595.1 bacterium | reverse complement strand
GTAATATATAGTGCTCTATTAAATGTAGCCGGATTAATAGCAAAGAAATAAATTTTGTTATCAGATGCCTTGTAAAAATATTCTGGATTTGAAGAACTTGAACCAGTATAAACATCTTTAATTAGTGAAACTTGTTGTGCGTTTACTGTAAACGCAATAAGCAATAAGAGAATAATCGTTAGTCTAGTTTTCATGAGCGTGTGTTAGTTAATATTCTAAAATAAAAAAAAGGACTGAATATTTCTACTCAGTCCTTTCAAAAATTATCTAAAAAAATATTACTTCACTTCTTCGAAGTTCACATCTTGAACATCAGGTCCGCCTGCGTTATTAGCGCCTGCATCACCTTCAGCACCTGGCTGTGCGCCTTCTGCTTGAGTTGCTTTGTATAATTCTTCTGATGCTGCATTCCATGCATTGGTTAACTCTGTTTGAGCTGTTTCCATTGCTGCGAAATCTTTAGTTGTATGCGCTTCTTTTAATTTCGCTAATGCTGCTTCGATGTTTTCTTTATTTGCACCTGTTAACTTATCGCCGTAATCTTTGATTTGTTTTTCAGTGTTGAAGATCATTGAATCTGCTGCATTTAATTTATCAACTTCTTCTTTCGCTATTCTATCTGCTTCAGCATTTGCTTCTGCTTCTTCTTTCATCTTCTTGATGTCAGCGTCTGATAAACCTGATGATGCCTCGATTCTAATCTTTTGCTCTTTACCTGTTCCTTTATCTTTCGCACTTACGTGTAAGATACCGTTTGCATCAATGTCAAATGTTACTTCAATTTGTGGAACTCCTCTTGGCGCTGGCGGAATACCATCTAAATGGAATCTACCGATTGTTCTATTTTGTGTTGCCATTGGGCGCTCACCTTGCAATACATGTATCTCTACTGTTGGTTGAGAGTCTGATGCAGTTGAGAAAGTTTCTGAACGCTTCGTCGGTATTGTAGTGTTTGCTTCAATTAATTTTGTCATCACACCACCCATTGTTTCAATACCTAATGATAATGGTGTTACGTCTAATAACAATACATCTTTTACATCACCTGTTAATACACAACCTTGAATCGCTGCACCAATTGCAACTACCTCATCAGGATTTACACCTTTTGATTGTGCCTTACCGAAGAACGCTTCTACGGCAGCTTGAATAGCTGGCATACGTGTACTTCCGCCTACTAAAATAATCTCGTCAATATCTGATGTGCTATAACCTGCATTCTTCAATGCTGTTTTGCATGGCTCAATTGTTCTCTTGATTAATGAATCTGCTAATGATTCAAACTTCGCACGAGTTAATGTTTTTACTAAGTGCTTTGGCACTCCATCAACTGCTGTTACGTATGGTAAGTTGATCTCTGATTGAGAAGTCGACGACAACTCAATTTTAGCCTTCTCAGCAGCTTCTTTTAAGCGCTGTAATGCCATTGGGTCTTTACGTAAGTCGATGTTCTCATCGCTCTTAAATTCGTCTGCTAACCAATCGATAATTACTTGATCGAAATCGTCACCACCTAAGTGTGTGTCACCATCAGTAGATTTTACTTCGAATACACCGTCACCTAATTCTAAAACTGAAACGTCGTGTGTACCACCACCGCAATCGAATACGGCAATCTTCATGTCTTTGTGTGCTTTGTCTAAGCCATAAGCTAATGCTGCTGCTGTAGGTTCGTTGATAATACGACGAACATTTAATCCTGCGATTTCACCTGCTTCTTTTGTTGCTTGACGTTGTGCATCGTTAAAATACGCAGGTACTGTAATAACTGCTTCTTTAACTTCTGTACCTAAATAATCTTCAGCAGTTTTCTTCATCTTCTGAAGAATCATCGCTGATATTTCTTGTGGTGTATACATGCGGTCATCAATTTGAACACGCGGTGTATTGTTGTCACCTTTTACAACTTTATAAGGTACTCTTCCTGTTTCAGTTGTTACTTCTGAAAAAGAATTACCCATGAATCTTTTGATTGAATAAATGGTCTTCGTCGGATTTGTGATTGCTTGACGTTTAGCTGGGTCACCAATTTTACGTTCGCCATTGTCTGCAAATGAAACGATCGATGGTGTTGTTCTTTTACCTTCTGAGTTAGGTATAACTACTGGCTCATTACCTTCCATTACAGATACGCATGAGTTCGTTGTTCCTAAGTCGATACCAATGATTTTTGACATATGTTTGATGTTATAATTTTACAATTTTCAAACTATATGTCAATGCTTATGCCAAAGAGAAAAAATGTGACAATTATAGAATTTATGACTTATTCGGATGGTAGCGATAGACTTTTTGTCAGATATTCTAGTAACCAGTTACTGGTTACTAGTTACCAGATACTACCTAAACCCTAAGTCATTCGTACCCGCAGCTCTCCCAGTTATTCTTCCGTCTTTCAACTCTTGAATACTTTGCAAACTTAAATTCGTTCTTACCACGTCTTTGAAACTTTTGCGCATACGTGAAGAGAATACGCCGAAGCCACCTTCGATGTTGGTGAATTCTGGACTTACATCAGAAAGGCTGACGTTGTTATTATTTATTTGGTAGTATTGAGATAATTCATCGCCTGCATATTCAAAATGAAATTCGATTGGCGCAATATATTCTCTACGTGCTGCAGTTGCTTCTAAAGGATCTAATTCATTTTGAATCCAGTCGTAAAATTGCTGACCTTGCACCGTATAACTTATGTCATCAGAATTCGATTCTAAATTATCGATTCTGTTATTGACAAAAATATTTCTCATTATAGACTTTTCTATACTTTCACCTGTTGCATCGTTCACTTCTCTGAATTTAAAAATCATATAACCATTGAACTGACGACCATATTGTGGAGTCGTCCAGGTAAGTTTTGAATTTCTATATTCTACCGGAGTTTGAGTATTAGATGTAGGCACTGCTAAATTTAAAAAAGTACCTGTACTCGTCAGCCTGAAATCCTCAACTAACCTTGTACGTGATTTAACTAAAATTGCATTGTTACTTGCTTTACGAACAACTAATTCATAAATGCACCAATTAGTATCAGCGTTAATATTTGGCGTACCCACGTACTTTAATTTATAACCAGCAGGTGTTTTGAATAGTACGTTATTCGCATTAAAATTTCCTGGGTCTTTATTTATTATAACAGTATCAAGAGTCACTGAGTCAATGATGACATTAGTAGCTGGATTATACCCGTATAACTTAACGATAAGTGGATAAGGAAAAATATTAGAATCCAAATTAGAACCAGCAGTAATTGCTGAGCCTTCAGTATTCAAATAAGCTTTATTAATTTTTATGTATTGAACAGTATCACCTTTTGTTAACATACCAAATACAACAGGTATTTCTTTGTAGTTAGCGGCAATATCTAATTCAGTAGAACAACTATTAAAACTAAGTATGGCAATGAAACTAAGTGCAATGCCCAAAAATCTATTTCTCATAAGCGAGCAACAATATCGTAAAAAATTACAAATAAAAAAAGGTGAGAATAAATTCTCACCTTTTTTTATTTAGTACTAGAGTAGCTAGTACTATATTTTAATTACTCTGCAGTCTCTTCAGAACTAGCAGCATCTGCAGCAGGCGCATCAGCTTTCTTCTTCGCTGTTCTACCTCTACGAGTTGCTGGTTTAGCAGCTTTCTTACCTTCTTTAGCTGTTAACATTGTTTCGTTGTAATCAACTAATTCAATGAAACACATTTCAGCATTATCACCCATTCTGTTTCCAGTTTTGATGATACGAGTGTAACCACCTGGTCTGTCAGCTACTTTTTGAGAAATTTCTCTGAATAAAATAGTAACAACTTCTTTATTTTGTAAGTAAGAGAATACAGTTCTACGGTTAGTAGTAGTATCTTCTTTTGATTTAGTGATTAAAGGCTCTACGTAAGTACGTAATGCTTTTGCTTTAGCTAAGGTAGTTGTAATTCTTTTATGTAAGATTAAAGAACTAGCCATGTTAGATAACATAGCTCTACGATGTGGAGCTGTTCTACCTAAGTGATTGATTTTTTTACCGTGTCTCATTTTTGTTTTTGTTGTGCATCCGTCAAATCTAGCTACTAGCTACTAGCTACTTTTGTACTAGATTCGGGTAATGCTCATTTAACCATAATTTAGTTATTCCCCCACCGTCATTTAAATGCGAGGCCGTATTATTTTTTATTCTTCGTCTAGTTTGTATTTCGCAAGGTTCATACCGAATGATAGACCTTTTGATTTTACTAACTCTTGAATTTCAGTTAAAGATTTTTTACCGAAGTTTCTGAATTTTAACATATCAGCAACATCATAAGTTACTAAATCAGCAAGTGTACGAATGTCAGCAGCTTTTAAGCAGTTTAACGCTCTAACTGATAAATCCATATCAACTAATTCAGTTTTTAAGATTTTACGCATATGTAAAATTTCTTCATCAACTTCATTAGTTTGTTCTTTAGCTTGAGTCTCTAACATGATTCTCTCATCAGAGAACAACATGAAGTGTTGAATTAAAATCTTCGCTGCTTCTTTCAAAGCATCTTCTGGGTGAATAGAACCATCCGTAGAAATATCAATGATTAATTTTTCGTAATCTGTTTTTTGTTCTACACGATAGTTTTCGATGCTATACTTTACGTTTTTAATTGGCGTATATATAGAGTCGATTGCAATAACACCTACTGATGCATTGTCTGATTTATTTTCTTCAGCCGCGATATAACCTCTACCCTTGTTAACTGTTAACTCAATTTCTAAAGTTACAGTAGGGTTCATGTTACAGATCACTAAATCAGGATTTAACACTGTAAAGTTATTTGAGAACTTTGTTAAATCACCTGCTGTGAAAGCATCTTGGCCTTTGATTACTGCAAAGATTTTTTCAGAATCGCCACTTTCACCAGTCTTTTTGAAACGTACTTGTTTCAAGTTTAAGATGATGTCAGTCACATCTTCTACAACACCTTTGATTGTAGAGAATTCATGTGATACGCCAGAAAACTTTACTGAAGTAATCGCATAACCTTCTAATGATGAAAGCAAAATTCTTCTTAATGCATTACCGATTGTGATACCAAAACCTGGTTCTAATGGGCGAAACTCGAAAGAACCATCGAAATCAGTTGACTTCTGCATGATCACTCTGTCCGGTTTTTGAAATGCTAATATTGCCATTCTGTTTTTTATTTTTTATTTAAATAAATATATTTTCAAATAAGTATGTCGATACCATAGGGTTTCGACATACTTAATGATTGTTCTTATTTCGAATACAACTCGACGATTAATTGTTCTTTGATATTTTCAGGAATCTCAGAACGCTCTGGCATGTTTAAAAACTTACCTGTCATACTTGATTGGTCAAATTCTAACCAGTTGTATTTTGCAACTCTTGTTTGAGCAATTGCTTCAGTGATCGCTTCTAAAGCTTTTGATTTCTCACGAACTGAAATTACATCACCTGGTTTTAATTGGTATGAAGGAATGTTTACAACATCACCATTCACAGTAACGTGACGATGTGAAACAATTTGACGAGCTGCTCTTCTAGAACCAGCGATACCTAAACGGTAAACTGTGTTATCTAAACGAGACTCTAAGAATTTCAATAAGTTTTCACCAGTAATACCTTGCTTACGGTGAGCTTTGTCGAATAAATTAGCAAACTGCTTCTCTAATACACCGTAGATGTATTTAGCTTTTTGCTTCTCCATTAACTGAACAGCGTACTCTGATTGTTTGCTACGCTTCTTCGATTGACCGTGTTGGCCTGGAGGGTAGTTTTTTCTTTCTAATGCTTTATCCGGACCATAAATAGCCTCACGGAATTTTCTAGCAATCTTTGATTTTGGGCCTGTATATCTTGCCATTTCTATTTGTTTTAGTGGTTAATCTTAGCTACAGATTTCTCTGCAGTATAACTTCACCGATTTCAATTTTCTAATTTGCTAATTAGCGTATTTGCTAATTATACTCTTCTCTTCTTAGGAGGGCGACAACCATTATGAGGAAGCGGAGTAATATCTTTAATTAATGTTACTTCGATACCTACATTTTGAATTGTACGAATTGCTGACTCACGACCAGCACCCGGACCTTTAACGAAAACTTCTACTTTACGTAAACCTAAGTCATGTGCTACTTTACCGCAATCTTGTGCAGCCATTTGCGCAGCATATGGAGTGTTCTTTTTAGAACCTTTGAAACCCATTTTACCAGCAGATGCCCAAGAGATCACTTGACCTTGTGTATTAGTCATCGAGATGATGATATTGTTGAAAGTAGCGTTGATATGTGCTTCGCCAATTGGCTCAACTACAACTACTCTTTTCTTTGCAACTTTTTTATTTGATTTTGCCATGATTAAATTCTATTATTTAGTTGCTTTTTTCTTACCTGCAACTGTCTTACGTTTACCTTTTCTAGTACGAGAGTTGTTCTTAGTACGTTGACCACGAACTGGAAGTCCCTTACGGTGACGTAATCCACGATAACAACCAATGTCCATTAGACGTTTGATATTCAATTGAACCTCTGAACGTAAAGCACCTTCAACTTTAATATTATCGTTGATGATGTTACGAATAGCTGTTAATTGCTCATCTGTCCATTCTTGAACTTTCGTATCAAAGCTGATTCCAGCTTGTGATAAAATGTTTTGATCGGTAGTACGGCCAATACCATAAATGTATGTTAAGCCGATTTCTCCTCTTTTGTTTTTTGGTAAATCAATACCTGCGATCCTTGCCATTTCTTAAATGTATTGCTTAAGATTATATACTAATTATAAATTAATCAATATTACCCTTGACGTTGTTTGTACTTAGGGTTTTTCTTATTGATTACGTAAAGTTTCCCTTTACGACTGATGATTTTACAGTCGGCACTTCTCTTTTTGATGGATGCTTTAACTTTCATTTCTTTATTTTTTTATTTATACCTATAGGTTATTC
>JBKCCA010000067.1:0-5272 GCA_046305595.1 bacterium | reverse complement strand
ATGTAAAATTATTGATTACAATAAGTTTATATACGAGCAAAAGAAAAAGATGAAAGAAATCAAGGCGAAAGCTGCGAAGACAGTCATCAAAGAGATACGATTCGGACCTAATACTGATGAGCATGATTTTGAGTTTAAATTGAAGCATGCTGTAAAGTTTTTAGAAGAAGGAGCAAAGGTTAAGGCCTTCGTACATTTCAAAGGTAGAGCGATTGTATACAAAGAGCATGGAGAGATTTTATTATTAAAATTTGCTCAAGCACTTGAAGAACATGGTAAGGTAGAGCAATTACCAAAATTAGAAGGTAAAAGAATGTTTATCTTCATTGCTCCAAAAACGAAGAAATAATTATAAAACCATAAAATAAAAAGCGATGCCAAAAATGAAAACTAATTCCAGTGCTAAGAAGCGTTTTAAGCTCACTGGAACCGGTAAAATTGCACGTAAGAGCGCTTTCAAACGTCACATCTTGACTAAGAAGACTACTAAACAAAAGAGAGGTCTTTCTGGTACAGCTTATGTGACTGATGCCGATAGAGGTAATGTTGAAAGAATGCTTTGCATGGGTAAATAATTTTACCAAGACAATCTGGATAGACGGATACAATTTAACTAATTTTTAACCAGGAAACCGGTCTAAAGTTCGAAAGACACCGGTACCAAAAAACGTAAAGAAATGCCAAGGTCGGTTAACGTTGTGGCGGCACGCCGCAGAAGAAAAAAGATCCTAAAAGCAGCTAGAGGCTACTGGGGATCGAGAAGTAAAGTTTTTACAATTGCTAAAAACACTTTAGAAAAAGGTATGCAATATGCATATCGCGATAGAAAAGTTAAGAAAAGAGAATTCCGTGCATTATGGATTCAACGTATCAATGCAGGTGTACGCCTTCATGGTATGTCTTACTCTACTTTTATCGGTAAGATGAATGCAAAAAACATCGGATTAAACAGAAAAGTATTAGCTGATTTAGCTATGAACAACCCGGAAGCTTTCAAAGCGATCGTGGATGCTGTTAAATAAATTAAGAATTAAGAATTAAAAATGAGGGTTGAGTAATCAATCCTCATTTTTTTTGCATTAAATTCTGCTACTGGTAACTAGTAACTAGTTACTAGTTACCAGAACCTTGAAACAAAAAAAGCCCGATATTACTATCGGGCTTTTTTAAAAATTTTTTAAGCTTACGCTTGTGCTGCTTCAGTAGCTTCGAAAGGTACAACAGATACATATGATTTGTTGTCTGCTTTCTTTCTGAATTCAACTGTACCATCAACTAAAGCAAATAATGTATGATCTTTACCGATACCTACATTCTTCGCTGGATGATGTCTAGTACCTCTTTGACGTACTATAATGTTACCAGCAATTGCTATTTGACCACCGTAGATCTTAATACCTAGACGTTTACTATGTGACTCACGACCGTTTTTCGAACTACCGGCCCCTTTTTTATGTGCCATTTCTGAATTTCTTTAATTTGTTTAAACCTTCTTTAATTAATTAAGCAACAATGTTCTCAATTTGGATCTTTGTGAAATACTGACGATGTCCGTTTTTCTTCTTGTATCCTTTTCTACGTTTTTTCTTGAAAACGATTACTTTGTCACCTTTTAAATGAGACAGGATCTTAGCTGTTACTTTAGAACCAGATAAAAGAGGCGCACCTACTGATACCTTACCACCGTTGTCAACTAATAAAACCTTGTCAAATTCAATACTAGCGCCCTCATCTCCTTGTAATCTGTGTACAAAGATGTGTTGGTCTTTTGCAACTTTAAACTGTTGTCCAGCTATATCTACTATTGCGTACATGGTTTGTTAATATGTTTTTTTAATTATTTGAGTCGCAAATGTACGGAATCGGAAATTAATTTGCAAGAGATAATAGAAAGGAATTAGCAAATGTGATAATTAGCAAATTAGCAAATGCTGGAATCATTCTCAGTATTTTTAATAAAAGATGCATAAATGCAGTTTTTTGACAGAATTTTACATATTAAATTTATGTATGGACAAGAATAAGCGTAGTGATAATCCACTTGTAAATAAATCATTTGAATTTGCTAAACAAATATTGATTTTTGGAGATAAACTAACTGAAGATAAAAGGTATGTAATAGCAAATCAGATTGTAAAATCAGGGACTTCTATAGGCGCTAATATAAATGAGGCGCAAAACGCAGAAAGCAAATCCGATTTTTTACATAAACTCAAAATTGCAACAAAAGAGGCTGAAGAAGTCGAATATTGGCTATTACTAATCTCTGAGGTTTACAAACAATACCCCATAAAACATTTATTGGCTAATGTATCAGAAATCCTCAAAATATTAAACTCAGCCATATCAACTATAAAAAGAAACAACAACTTTAAATAGACGCACAATTATCACATTTGCTAATTATCAAATTTGCTAATTAAGTTCGCCTTCCCACTTACTCACCACAGCCGTTGCCACACTATTACCCACTACATTCGTTGCTGATCTACCCATATCTAATATCGGGTCTATACCCATTAATAATAATAATCCGGCTTCAGGGATGTTAAACATTGATAAGGTGCCTGCAATCACTACTAATGAAGCTCTAGGTACACCTGCAATTCCTTTACTAGTCAACATTAATACCAATAACATAGTTATTTGCTGTTCTACACTTAAATCAATGCCATACGATTGAGCTATAAATAATGAAGCAAAGGTCATGTACATCATAGAACCATCTAAATTAAAGGAATAACCTAATGGTAAAACGAAACTCACTATCTTATTGCTACATCCGAATTTCTCTAACTGATGTATCGTTTTTGGCAATGCTGCTTCTGAAGAGGAGGTAGTATAAGCTATCAAAATCGGGTCTACGATATGTTTGATCAATGAAAATATTTTCTGACGTATAACAGCAAAACCTGCTAATAATATGATTGCCCATAGGATTAATAAGGATGCATAGAACTCAAAAATGAAGATCCCATAATTCACTAATACACCTGCACCTTGCTTAGCTAATACAGCAGTTAATGCACCATATACTGCAAAAGGAGCGAAGTTCATTACGTATCCTGTAACTTTTAACATGATGTGAGCTAGAGAATCCATCGCTTTAACGACACCGTCGGCCTTCGGACCTGTGGCAGCAGCGCCAATACCAAAGAATAATGAGAATACTATAATTTGTAATATCTCATTTTTCGCCATGGCATCGAATACACTCTTTGGGAAAACATGCTTGATAAATTCTTTAACCGAAATTGCAGTATGCTCTAGGCCAGTACTTGCATTTTCAGGAGGTAAAGGTAACTGCATCATTTTACCTGGCTGAAATAAATTCACCAGTATCATCCCCAAAAATAATGAGACAAACGTTGCAGATATGAACCATAACATGGTCTTCCCACCAATTCTACCAACAGAATTTATGTCACCCAATTTTGCTACTCCAACTACTAAAGTAGAAAATACCAAGGGTGCAATAATCATCTTTACTAGGTTCAAAAATATATCACTTAATAAAGGGACATATTCTACAAAGGTGATCACAAATGCATTATCTGGATTTACATTACATAGTAAACCGCTGATAACCCCAAGCACTAATGCTATAAAAATATATAGTGTTAATTTATTCTTCATATTATTCTACAATGTCTGCTCTATCAGCGTTCCAGATATCTCTCGTTAATTTATATTTACCATTTTCTTGTTTCTCCCAAACATGTAAATACTTATATTTTTCATATGTTAAAGTATCTGCATCACCAATTTGTAAGCCTACAATACACTGACCGTTTGCTATCAAATACTGCTCATCTCCAATTACTGAAGTACTCTCAAAATCACAAGTTCTCAATCCGTATTCAAATGCATTTGCATACCAATTCTTAATATCTGTATGACCCTTTATTTCTGATTCACCCGGAGATAATAAAACTGCATCTGATTTATATAAATTATTCAATGAATCAGCATGCTGAGCTTTGATATGATGAGTGTATTGTGAATCTAATATTGTTAAGTTAGCTTTCTGATCTTCAACGTTAAATGATTTATGATCATTGGGTTGACATGCAATGCTGAATACTGCAATTGCAGATATGCAAAGGAGAAGATATCTATTCATCTGTTATTATTAATTTCTACTAAAATAGTCAAGCATTCTCAAATGACAAATAAATACTGCTAACATTCGAGGGAAAACTTATCTTTGCCATATGTGGTACAATAACATTTTAGAAACCATTGGCAATACTCCACTGGTTAAATTAAACAAGATAACTAAAGATATTCCGGCAACAGTTTTAGCTAAAGTTGAAACAACGAACCCTGGTAATTCTATCAAAGATCGTATGGCTCTTAAAATGATTGAAGATGCTGAAAAAGATGGTAGATTAAAACCTGGTGGTACTATAATTGAAGGTACTTCTGGTAATACAGGTATGGGACTTGCAATTGCAGCAGTTATAAAAGGTTATAAATGTATATTCACTACAACCGATAAACAATCAAAAGAAAAAGTTGACGCTTTACGTGCTTTTGGTGCTGAAGTTATTGTTTGTCCGACAAACGTTGAACCCGAAGATCCTCGTTCTTACTATTCTGTATCATCTAGATTAGTTGCTGAAATACCCAATGCTTGGAAACCGAATCAATACGATAATTTATCGAATTCTTCGGCGCATTATGAGCAAACCGGACCTGAAATTTGGGAGCAAACAGAGGGTAAGGTTACACACTTAGTAGTGGGAGTAGGAACAGGTGGAACTATTTCTGGTACTGGTAAATATTTAAAAGAGAAAAATCCGAATATTAAAGTTTTAGGTATTGATACTTACGGCTCTGTATTCAAAAAATATAAAGAGACTGGCATCTTCGATAAGGATGAAATTTACCCTTATATCACTGAAGGTATTGGTGAAGATTTCTTACCACAAAACGTAGACTTCAATGTTATAGATCACTTTGAAAAAGTAACAGATAAAGATGCTGCTTTAATGACTAGAGAAATCGCTCGTCAAGAAGGTATCTTTGCTGGAAACTCTGCAGGTTCTGCAATTGCAGGTATTCTTCAAATGAAACATATGTTCAAAGAAGGTGATGTAGTTGTCGTTATTTTCCATGATCATGGTACTCGTTATTTGGGTAAAATGTTTAACGATGATTGGTTGAGAGAACGCGGATTCTTGGAGAATAAAAAAGCAAAATTTGCAATCGATTTAATTGAAAAACATCGTGAATTAAAGTTGGTTACAGCTAATGAAAATGAAGCTAT
>JBKCCA010000066.1:0-3668 GCA_046305595.1 bacterium | reverse complement strand
TGGCAATATAGTCAAAAAACAAAAATAGCCCCTAATTTTCATTAGGAGCTATTTTTTAAATTAATAAAATGTTAAGCTATTGTTAACACTTCATTTAAGAAAAACTATTTCATATCAGCTGAAGGAGCAGGTTTTGATGCTTTCTTAGCTGCTTTTTTCTTAGGAGCTGCTTTCTTAGCTGCTTTCTTAGGAGCTGCCTTCTTAGCTGCTGTCTTAGGAGCTGCTTTCTTAGCTGCTTTCTTAGGAGCTGCTTTCTTAGCTACTTTCTTAGGAGCTGCTTTCTTAGCTGCTTTCTTAGGAGCTGCTTTCTTAGCTGCTTTTTTAGGAGCTGCTTTCTTAGCTGCTTTCTTTGCAGCTGGTTTTTTTGCAGCCGCTTTTTTCTTAGGTGCTGCTTTTTTTACTGTTGCCATGTTTTTTTGTTTTAAGTTTTAAAAATTTAATTTTTGGTTTTTTGATGATTATTTTTTTACTTGTCGATTCACATCGATAATATGTTTCATCTTTGTCAAAGAACCATGTTACATTTGTGTTGAAAATTAATTCTCTTGTAACACAATGCTTTTACAAATTTAAAATTAATTTATTAAAAAAAAAAATTTATTAAAAAGTTATTAACATGCCAACATTCGACATCGTAAGTAAAGTTGATCAACAACTTTTAGACAACGCAATTAACAATGCAAAAAAAGAAATTATCAATCGTTATGACTTCAACGGATCGAAGACAGAAATTGATTTAGATAAGAAAACAAATACTATAAATATCTTAACAGAAGATGAGATGCGAGTGAAGGCAATACACGATGTTATCATTGCCAGGGTTATGAAGCAGCAGATTGACCCTAATTGTTTAGACTTCGGAAAAGATCATGTTGCATCAGGAAATATGATTCGTAAAGAAGTGAAAATCAAAGAAGGAATTGATAAAGAAACTTCAAAAATAATTATCAAAAAAATTAAAGATTCTAAAATAAAAGTAGATGCTCAAATCATGAATGATCAGATTAGAGTAAGTGGAAAAAAAATTGACGATTTGCAATCTGTGATACAATTATTAAGAGCTGAGAGCTTAGAAACTCCAATTCAGTTCATTAATATGAGAAGTTAAAAATGAAAATTATTAGAGTCCGACACCAAATCCGACTCTAATAATCGGATTTGAATATGGTGTATAAGGTGTCTCTGTTAAGTTGTAAAGTAACATTAAATCTACAACTGCATTACGACCAATCATCTGTCGATAACCACCACCTACTAATGTGCTATTGATAGTTCTTCTACTAGTACCATCAGGCAAACCTATTGAATTAAAATTAATGTATTCTAAATTCAATGTCTCGTACTCGGCATGTGCAATTAGAAATTCAGTTAATTGATAGGTACCAAAAAATCTTGTTCCGTAGTTATTAAACTTAAAATTAAAGCCTGGTAATTTTATTGCATAGTATTGATAAATAAATCCAGTACCAATAGTCAACCTCTCTGTAAACCTATACCCAACACTTGGTGCTATTGCTACAACTGATTCTTGATTAGAAAAATTTGCTCCAAAATTTCCACCAAATACAAATTTACTTGTAGAAAATCCCCTTTGAGACATCGCATCTTCAGAAGTAATAATTACCGAGAATATCAGAACACATATATATATGTATGTTTTTTTCAATCTCATTTCTTCAATTTTGTTTCAAACGTAAATATTTTTTATTAATTGTTAAACTATGATTATAAAAAAAGCAGGCTGAATAATTCATTACAAATTACCAACCTGCTTAACCTAATCAACTAAACTAATACTAAACTTAAAAATTATTAAGAGATACTTATTGTCTTTACTACATCTTCAGCTTTTTTAGCTTTAGTAATCGTTACATACAATATTCCATTCACATATTGTGCCAAAATATTTTCTTTATCTACATTCTCTGGCAATGTAAACGACCTTTTGAATGTATGATATGAAAACTCTTTACGTGAATAATGCTTTGTTTCTGCATTATTCTCTACTTTCTTTTCAGTAGATATAGTTAAAACATCTTTTTCTAAATTAATTTTAAAGTCTTCTTTACTAATACCAGGTGCTGCTAATTCAATTTTGAATGTTTCTTCATCCTCTGAAATATTTACTGCTGGTAACTTATGTGATGATTCATTAATACCTTGATTAAAGAAATCATTTAATACATCACTGAACATCGGTGATACTGGTTTGAATTTTACGAGTGTCATAATCTTAATTATTTTGTGTTTACAACGAAATATCAAGTGTTATACCAAGTGGGAAAATGGGGTGATTTCAAGACAATTAGTCAGACTAGCAAGTTATTGAAATGACAAAATGACCATTCGGTATACAGTATTCAGTATTCAGTATTCCGATTTACTAGTTTCAATAGTCATGCAAATATTAAGGATAAGAACATCGGAATACGGAATACGGAATACGGTATACGGAATACCGAATTCAATTTAAATTATCTTCCCCGGATTCAATATCGCATTGGGGTCAAATACCTGTTTAATGCCTCTCAATAAATTCAAATGTGCATCGGGGTATTTGATCGACATGTATTTTTTTTGAACGAAACCGATACCATGTTCTCCAGAAATGGTTCCGTTTAATTCTGCAGTTAATTGAAAAATTTCTTTGATACCTTCGCTTAATTGATTATTCCATGCATCGTCAGACATATTTCCTTTTAAAATATTGATGTGTAAATTTCCATCACCTGCATGTCCGTAACATACTGATTGAAATCCGTATTTCTCACCAACAGCCTTCACTCCTTTTAACAATTTTGGTAAAGCAGCTCTTGGTACAACGGTGTCTTCTTCTTTATATATAGAATGGGCTTTAACAGAATGAGCCATATTTCTACGCATACGCCACCACTCTTCTTTTTGTGATGAAGAATCAGCAAACAAAACTTCATCTACATTGAAATTATATAACACTTCTGTAATTGATTCGCAGTCTTTATATAATTGTTCTAATTCATTTCCATCTACTTCGATTAATAGATATGCTTCAATATTTTCTTTTCTTGTGAAATTTATATTTTCATTCGTAACAACCCAATCAACACCATCTTTTTCCATGAACTCTAAGGCTGATGGAGTAATACCAGCTCTGAAAATACCCGACACTGCTTCACATGCATTTTCAGCATTAGGGAAACTAGCTAACAATAATAAATTATGTTGTTGTGCTGGTATTAATTTGAAAACAATTTTAGTAACTACACCTAATGTACCTTCTGATCCCACCATCAATTGTGTTAAGTTATATCCCGATGCATACTTTATTGTATTCGCACCAGTCATAATAATATCTCCATTTGGCAATACCACTTCTAAATTCAAAACATAATCTCTTACCGTTCCATACTTCACAGCTCGAGGTCCGCCCGATGACTCAGCAACATTACCACCCAACATACAAGATCCCTTACTCGACGGATCTACAGGGTACATCAGTCCGTGCTTTGCAATCTCATCCATAAAAACCTGAGTGATCATTCCAGGTTCTACAGTTGCTTGTAAATTTTCTAAATCTATCTCTATTAATTTAGAGAATTTCTCCATCGATAAAATCACTCCACCATGCACTGCTAATGCACCACCACTTAGTCCGGTACCACCTGCTCTTGGTGTTACAGGTATTAAAT
>JBKCCA010000065.1:0-10451 GCA_046305595.1 bacterium | reverse complement strand
GTGATAATTTAATTAGTAAGCACACTTTACAATCAGTCGCACTAAGACTATTACACAGATGCCGTCATTTGCTGTTTCATTTCAAAACCCACACACCACAAAAAAGGCTGAGCAATTAATTGCTAAGCCTCAACTCCAATCAAATGATAAATTATATAAAGAACGCATCTTCAAAATGAGTAATCTCGATGAAACCAAATGGCCCGTTTACTATTGAAATAATATCGAACCTTGCTTCGCCTTGGTGTTTCACCATATCTATAAAAGCACGAGCTACTTTTTTCATATGGCGGCGCTTCTCTTTATTGACAAACATCTCTGGTTGACCATAAGAGATATTACCCCTTACTTTTACTTCTACAAATACAATTATTTGATCTTTCTTAGCGATAATATCAACTTCTGAATTGCTGGTTCTGAAATTACTTTTCAAAATTTGATACCCATTTTTCGCTAAAAATTCTTTGGCGAGATCTTCTCCCTTTTGTCCTGTCACATTATGCTCTGCCATGAATCAAAATTATCGCTACCATCCGAAGAAATCAACTGCATTTAATAAGGATTATTTATCAGCCTGCATTTATAGGTATTCACTATCTTTGCAAAATGGTAGATGTACAATTTCAGGACTGGGGTTTGATAGATTATAAAGAAGCTTGGGATAAGCAAGAGTCATATTTTGCTAATACGCTAAAAATAAAATCAGAGAATCGGACCAATAACACAAATATTAAAACGCAGAGTTTTCTGATTTTTTGTGAACACCTGCATGTATATACATTAGGTAAAAGCGGCGACTTAAAAAATTTATTGCTTGACGAAAAGGGATTAGAAAAAGCACGTGCAACATTTTATAAAATAAATAGAGGTGGAGATATTACTTATCACGGTCCGGGACAAATCGTAGGCTACCCCATTCTTGATCTCGATTATTTTTTTACCGATATACATAAGTATTTGCGATTATTAGAAGAGGCGATTATAAATACATTAAAACATTATAACATAATCTCTGGTAGAGTAGAGGGATTAACTGGTGTATGGATAGACGGCGATCAGCCTGATAAAGCTAGGAAGATATGTGCGATGGGAGTACGTTGTAGTAGATGGGTTACTATGCACGGGTTTGCATTCAATGTTAATTCAGATTTAAATTATTTTAATAATATCATACCATGTGGTATAGATGATAAAGCAGTAACATCTATGCAAGCAGAGCTAGGACATGAATTAAATTTTGATGAAGTAAAATCGATTTTAAAAAATGAAATTGCTATCTTGTTTAATATGAATTTGATAAATACTCAACATGACTAGACTAAAAAGAATACTTTTTTACGTTGTGCTAATTTTTGTAATGGCAAATGTAGCAGTATGGGTAACAGGTACTACTTATATTTACAAAGCTTTAATATATCAACAACCAGGTATCGATGATTTAGATTTATTCCCATACAAAACTATACATAACGATAGTGTTAAAACACCTTGGCCTGTTTCAAGTAATTTCAATAAAATAAAATTGAGTGATAGTTTAAGAAATGTACTTGAGAAATATGAATCAGTTGCCTATTTAGTAATTAAAAATGATTCAATACTATATGAAGAGTATTGGGATAATTATTCGGAGAGTTCTTCGAGTAATTCATTTTCGGTTGCAAAAAGTATTGTAAGCGTATTAATAGGTATTGCAATTGATGAAGGCAAGATTACATCAGAGAATGATGCAGTAGCTAAATATTTACCAGAATTCAATGAAGGTGGTTTGGCGAAAATAAAGATAGTAGATGTGTTGAGAATGGCTTCTGGTCTTAACTTCAAAGAATCTTATTCGACACCATTTAATCAGACGACAGATGCATATTATGGTACAGATTTAAGAAAATTAATCTATTCTTTAAAAGCTGAAAAAGAGCCAGGCACTGAGTTTTATTACAGAAGTGGAGATACACAGATATTAGCATTTTTAATTAAGGCGGCAACTGGTAAGTCTGTTGCAGAATATGCTCAAGAAAAGCTGTGGAGTAGAATTGGTGCTGAACAAAGTGCTTTTTGGAGTTTAGATAAAGTGGATGGTGATGAAAAAGCATATTGCTGTTTTTATTCAAATGCACGAGACTTTGCTCGAATTGGCAAGCTATATATGAATAATGGTAATTGGAATGGTACGAAAATTATATCAGAAGACTGGGTAAAGAAGTCGGTGATGGCACACGGTTTACCAGAAGATGGAAAGGCAACCGACCAATACGGATACCAATGGTGGATATATGATGGTATATTTTATTGTAGAGGGATTTTAGGACAATACATTATTGTAGACCCTAAAAATCAAATGATTATAGTTAGACTGGGCAAGAAACGCGATAAAGACAAGGATAATAACCATCCTTTAGACTTTTTAACCTACGTAAAGGAGAGTCGCAAGCTGTTCAATTAGAATAAATTACAATAGCAAAATTTAAAATATAATGTGCAAATGATTAATTTTTAATACTTTTGTACAAACGACTAAACAAATTAGAAAACCATTTTTTATGAAAAAGAATATTTTTAGAACACTATTTGTGTCAATATTATTAGCAAGTGCTACATTTTTTGCAGCTTGCGACGAGGAAGCTGGTATAGTAATTGGCGTACCTCAAACATTTGAGTCTGTTTTTGCAGTTGATCCTTTTACAGGAACTTCATTTTCAAAAATTGATACAGTATCATTTAATTTAGATAGTGTTTTAGATGCTAACAATACTGAGCGTGATAATATTCAATCTGTAGAGTTAACTGGCATTTCACTTGCAATCACTGATTCAACCGGTGCAGTGATTTCAACTCAAAATTTCAGTAATTTCAAATCTCTTGGTGCTAATATTGGTGAATTAACTGGTACATTCTCATCTATCAATTCAATAGATAGTGCTGCAATGTCTTTAATTAACACAACAAATCCTATTGTATTCCCTAACAGAACTGAGACTTTAGATTTATTACCTTTTATCTCTAAGCCAAGTTTTAGAATTCAAATGTCAGGTGCAATAAACAACCCTGTTACTACTAAATTCTACTTAAAATCAACAATCACAGTAAAGGTTAACGCTAGTATTTAATCTTTGAAATCTTATAAAAGAAAAAGCCCCGATGAATATTCATCGGGGCTTTTTCTTTTATAAGGTATGATGATTACATCATACCACCCATACCACCACCCATTGGAGGCATACCAGCACCTGCTGCTCCTGCTTCTTCTGGTTCATCAGCTAATACGCACTCTGTTGTTAACAACATCGCTGCAATAGAAGCTGCATTTTCTAGAGCAACTCTAGAAACTTTAGTAGGGTCAATTACACCTGCACCGATCATATTTTCATATACATCAGTTCTAGCATTGTACCCGAAATCTGCTTTACCTTCTTTTACTTTTTGAACTACGATAGAACCTTCAATACCTGCATTTTGGCAAATTTGACGCAATGGCTCTTCGATAGCTCTCTTTATAATTTGTATACCTGTAGTCTCATCTTCATTTGCACCTTTCATTCCTTCTAACGAAGCAATTGCACGAATGAATGCAACACCACCACCAGCTACGATACCTTCTTCTACAGCTGCACGAGTTGCATGTAAAGCATCATCTACACGGTCTTTCTTTTCTTTCATCTCCACTTCAGTAGCTGCACCAATGTATAATACTGCAACACCACCAGCTAATTTTGCTAAACGCTCTTGTAATTTTTCTTTGTCGTAATCAGAAGTAGTAGAATCAATTTGAGTTTTGATTTGACTTACACGAGCAGCAATTTCTTCAGACTTACCAGAACCATTAATGATTGTTGTATTGTCTTTATCGATAATCACACGCTCTGCTTGACCTAAGTATGATAATTCAGCGTTCTCTAATTTGTAACCTCTTTCTTCAGAAATTACTGTACCACCAGTTAAAATTGCGATGTCTTCTAACATTGCTTTTCTTCTATCTCCAAATCCAGGAGCTTTTACTGCTGCTACTTTTAATGAACCACGAATTTTATTTACTACTAAAGTTGCTAAAGCTTCACCATCTAAATCTTCAGAGATGATTAACAATGGACGACCAGTTTGAACTTGTTTTTCTAATACTGGCAACAACTCTTTCATGCTACTGATTTTCTTATCGTAAATCAAGATGAAAGGATTATCTAATTCAACTTCCATTTTATCAGCATTAGTTACAAAGTATGGTGATAAGTAACCTCTGTCGAATTGCATACCTTCTACAGTCTTCACTTCAGTTTCTGTACCTTTTGCTTCTTCAACAGTGATAACACCATCTTTACCAACTTTCGCCATAGCATCTGCGATTAACGAACCAATTACTTCGTCGTTGTTTGCTGAGATACTTGCTACTTGTTTGATTTTATTATTATCAGAACCAACAGGGTTAGATTGTGATCTTAGGTTTTCAACTACAGCAGTTACTGCTTTGTCGATACCTCTTTTTAGATCCATCGGATTAGCACCTGCTGCTACGTTTTTAATACCCGCTGTGATAATCGCTTGTGCTAATACAGTTGCAGTTGTAGTTCCATCACCAGCAATATCAGCTGTTTTAGATGCTACTTCTTTTACCATTTGCGCACCCATATTTTCAATAGGGTCTTTTAAATCTACTTCTTTTGCTACTGAAACACCGTCTTTAGTGATCATTGGAGCACCAAATTTTTTGTCGATGATAACGTTACGACCTTTTGGTCCTAATGTTACTTTCACTGCATTCGCTAATGCATCAACACCACGCTTTAAAGCGTCTCTTGCTTCAATATTATACTTTACTTGTTTTGCCATTTTTATTATTCTTTAGATTTTTCCTTAATTAACAATTATAATACTGCGAAAATATCAGACTCACGCATAATTAAATATTCAGAACCATCGTGTGAAAGCTCTGTACCTGCGTATTTACCATACAATACTTCGTCACCTACTTTAACTGTCATAGGCTCATCTTTTTTACCTGTTCCTACAGCTACTACTTTACCTCTTTGAGGTTTTTCTTTTGCAGTATCAGGAATATATAATCCAGATGCTGTTTTTTCTTCTGCGGGTGCTGGCTGAACTACCACGCGATCTCCGATAGGTTTAATACTCAATGACATATTTTTAATTGTTTTTTATGTTTAACATTTATGTTTGTTATCGTACCCTGTTCTCTCATAAGCTGTGCCAATGCATAAAATTGTCAATAAAGGTTAAAATTTGGCAGTATTACCTCCATTTTAAATAATCGCAATGACATGCTGACAGAAACAAAAAAGGCCTTGCATTGCAAGGCCCTTCAGACATATTTTGAATATGTGATTACTTTGTAGAATCAGCTGTTGCTGGTACCGCTGCCGGACTTGCACTTGGTGCAGGTGCTGCTGCAGGAGCTGCCGCTGTATTATCAATAATTTCTTGCAATTCTGTTTGATCTACCGTGTTAGCTGGCGCCTCAGACTTGAATACGTTTACTGCTAAACATACGACTAACAATGCGATTGCTAACGTCCAGGTTGCCTTTTCTAAAAAATCAGTAGTCTTTTTTACACCCATAATTTGGTTTGATGATGCAAAATTTGATGCTAAACCTCCACCTTTTGGATTCTGAATTAACACTACAAACACTAACAATACGCTGATAATCAGCGCTAAAATGATTAAAAAACTAGTCATCGTATTTAATTTATTTCTTTCTTAATTTCTTCTATAAGGGATGCAAAGTAAATCTTTTTTTCGGGAAATTTCAAACTTAATTTCTCATAAGCTGCTATTGCCTTGCTGTATAGCTTTTGTTTTACAAATATTTGCGCAAGTGTTTCACTCACTGGCACCCCTGCATCATCAGCACTTTTCTTAGCCTTGTTTTCAGTATTTACAAGTATTTCATCTTTGTTTACCTTAATCACTACCGGGTGGTCTGACTTTATAAATTGTTCAACTAATGTATTACCCAAAATATTTCCAGATTGAATTTTCTCATCAGCTTTTATCAAATAGCCTTCATTAAATACATTACTAACTATTAACTCACCTAATTCATCTTGAATTAGTGGCTTAATCTCTTCGCTCGTATCTAAACGTATTATTGGTTTCTTAGAGTTTGAGATCTCCCCTAAAACACTTGTACCTCCAAATGATTCTACATTATTAAAATTCACATTTCTACTCTTTAACCATTCTGTAAAACTTAAAGGTTTTTCTTCGGATGATGACTCTTCGTAAACGATTTCTTTACCTTGATCTGCTGTAACTACACCTTCATTAACATCCGAAGTAAAATCATTTAATTCATTTGATTGCTCTTCGATATTTTCATCATGTTCTTGAATTACATCAACATGATTTGTTTGAAGAACTAATTCGATTTCTTCATCTGGTTTTACATAATCGTTACCAGTTTTATTAATCAAATTATACAAAGCTTTTCTGTCAGGCGTATATATTGCTGCCCACTTCAATGCTTTATCATATTGATAACTCTCTATATTATTTAATGCTTTTGCTCTAAGTAAATGAAAGGTTGAACAATACGGAAACAACTCAATCATTGCATTTATTTGTATTAAATGCGTTTCATTAAGTTGACTCGGATTTTTAATTAAATGATGTAATTCTTCCTTCCTCATGTTACCAATTTACAAAAGCCTTGTTAAAAATATCATCAATTATTTGTGTGTTTATTGTTCTAATTAACTCTTGTTCAATTTGTGATAAATTGGTTGAACCAGGGTAATCGGCATATCTAGTAAAAACTTGCTCAAAATTTTTCGTTTCATCTTTGTTGTTATTGAAATTGATTTTTACAGAGATGGTTAATCTGTTTTGTGAAGCAAACTCATTGCCTTGTATTGCAATAGGTTTTATGTTGTAGTCTACTATTGTGCCTTCAAACTCTATGTCAGCAGTTGTTCTCACTAATGCTAAACCTGTTTGTGTTACTATTCTATCTTTTAATGATTCAGTTAATGATTGACTTAATGTAGGTACAACCAATGGTGCATTGTTTTCAATAAAACCAACAAATACGGTTTTAGTGTCAGGCGAAATTGATGCTCCACTGAATGTGTAAATTTTACATGCACTTGTAAAAAATAACACTACTATTAAAAAGATATACGATAAAGCCTTGGTCATTATTTTTCTAAATATATTAAATTACAAATTCAAATCGTATTCTTTTATTTTTCTGTATAAGGTTCTTTCTGATATGCCTAACTCTTGTGCTGCATACTTTCTTTTACCTTTGTGCTTCTTCAATGCCTTTCTAATTAAATCGATTTCCTTTTCTTCGAGAGAAAGTGTTTCTTCGATTTCCTCTACAATCGGACTATCAATTTTATAATTATTCGGATTGTTGTAATTCGATTGCTGATATATAGGTGTTGTATTGTTTAAAGGCAAATGCAAAGTATTAGCACCATCTTCAACAGAATGTACATCCTTATAAAGTTTATTTATTATACCAGTATTGCTGGCTAAATATTCATTAGTATTTTCTGAGTTCTGTAATAAATCAACAACTACTTTTTTTAAGTCCATCAGATCTTTTTTCATATCGAATAAAACTTTGTATAAAATATCACGTTCTGAAAATTCGTTTTCAGAACTACTACCTAATCGTGCTGGCAGTTCAGATATAGGCTGCTCAAATGGTAAATACTTTAATATAGAATGCGCATCTATAATATTCTTTTCGTTTTCAAGAACAGCAATTTGTTCAGCAACATTTTTCAATTGACGAACATTGCCTGGCCATTTGTAATTTTCAAGTATTGCTTTTGCTTCGTCGTTGAGTTGAACAATCGGACTTCTATACTTAACAGAAAAATCTGAAATGAATTTTCTAAATATTAAGTAGATGTCTTCTTTTCTTTCTCTTAATGATGGTACTTTCAATGGTACTGTGTTCAATCTATAGTAAAGATCTTCTCTGAATTTTGCTTTCTGCACAGCTTCGTAAACATTGACATTTGTCGCCGCAACTATTCTAACATTTGTTTTTTGAACTTTTGATGAACCTACTCGTAAGTATTCACCTGTTTCTAAAACTCTTAATAATCTAGCTTGTGTACCTATAGGTAATTCAGCAACCTCATCTAAAAAAATTGTACCACCGTTCACAACTTCGAAATATCCTTTTCGTGCTTCATGTGCACCCGTGAAGGAACCCTTTTCATGTCCGAATAACTCTGAATCTATCGTACCTTCTGGTATTGCGCCACAATTAACGGCAATAAACGGACCGTGTTTGCGGGCACTCATTTGATGAATGATTTGCGAAAACACTTCTTTACCACTACCACTTTCACCTGTAATTAAAACAGATATATCTGTAGGTGCAACTTGTCTTGCTATATCGATCGCTCTATTTAAAATCGAAGAGTTACCAATGATTCCAAAACGATTTTTAATTTCTTGTAAATCCATATTTACGATTTAATTTTATTCGATGATCTTACCTATTAACGTAGCAGAAGTGCATGACACAATTAGCACGTTAACATAATCGCCTTTTTTATAATTTATATCAACAGGGAAAACAACCATTGCATTTTGGTCACTTCTGCCTGCGAAATCATTATCTGATTTTTTAGAAAATCCTTCAATTAAAACCTTCTGTGTCTTACCCACATGTTCTTTCATTCTCTCTAATGAATGTGCACGTTGAAGAGCAACAATCTCTGCTAATCTTCTTGCTTTTACTTCATCAGACACGTCATCTTTAAGCTTCTTAGCAGCTGGTGTACCTGGTCTTTCAGAATAACTAAACATGTATGCGAAATCATATTTCACATAATCCATCATACTCAATGTTTCTTGATGTTCTTCTTCTGTTTCTGAACAAAAGCCTGCAATAATATCTGTCGATATTGTACATCCGGGTAAAATATTTCTGATAGCATCTATTCTATTAATGTACCATTCTCGAGAATAAGTTCTATTCATTAAATCCAGAATACGAGTGTTACCCGATTGTACTGGCAAATGAATGCTTTTACAAATATTTTCATAATCACGCATGGTGTACAAAACATCATCAGTTAAATCTTTCGGATGAGAAGTAGAAAATCTAATTCTCATTTCTGATTTAACTTGTGCAGCTAAGGCTAATAAATTCGCAAACGTTACTTTCTCTGTTTTTGTGTCGTTCTCCCATTCGTACGAATCAACATTTTGGCCTAGTAAGGTTACTTCTCTAAATCCTTTCTCGAATAAATCTTTAATTTCTTCAATAATTGATTGTGGATCTCTGCTTCTTTCTCTGCCTCTAGTAAATGGCACTACACAAAAGGAACACATATTGTCGCAACCACGAGTAATCGAAACAAAAGCACTAACACCATTGGTGTTTAATCTAATCGGACTTATATCACCATAGGTTTCATCTCTCGATAATAAAACGTTAACAGCTTTTTGTCCGTCGTCAGCCGATTGTATTAAATTAGGTAGATCTCTGTAAGCATCAGGACCAACAACAATATCTACTAGTTTTTCCTCTTCTAAAAATTTAGACTTTAAACGCTCAGCCATACATCCCAAAACACCTACTATCATTCCAGGCTTCGCTCTTTTAGCAGCTTTAAAATCTGTAAGCCGTTTTCTTATTCTAAGTTCAGCATTTTCTCTAATAGAACATGTATTAATAAAAATAACATCAGCCTCATTAAAATCATTGGTAGTTTGAAAGTCGTTATTTAACATAATAGAAGCTACCACTTCAGAATCAGCAAAATTCATCTGACAGCCATAACTTTCAATATATAGTTTCCTAGATGCAGCTTTATCTACCTTATTTTCAATCATTAATGCTTCACCTTGACGGCTTTCATCATGATATTTCTGTGTAATTCCCTCTAACATAATCAAATTTAACCCTCAAAATTATGAAAATTCTGAAAATTTGTCAGCATTTTTATAATATCTTAGTACTAATACCTAAAAAACTAAATCTTGAGGCCTAAATTAAATTGGAATAAACTATTGCTTTGGTGTTTAATAGCACTGAGTTTATTATTTATTACGGGCTCATTAATAATAACTTACTGGGAGCCAGTACTTAAAAAGCATATAAAAGAGAGCATTTATAATAGTACTGATAAACTTTACAGAGTTGAGTTTGATGATATAGGTTTTAATGTATTTACAGGGAGCTTAAGCATAAAGAACTTACAGTTAATACCTGACATGTCTATTTACAGGCAGTTGAAGTCAAAAAAGCAACATCCTAGGTATTTATTCAATTTATATATACAAAAATTTAAGTTTTCGGGCATAAACATATATGAGTACTATGTTCATGATGAATTACAGATTGATGAGCTTAGCATTAATCACCCCGATGTATTAGTAATAAACGACATATTGAGTAAAGAGCTGAGTGACACTAATTCAAATTTAAGACATCCGTATGAATTAATAAAAAACGAATTAAAAAGCTT
>JBKCCA010000064.1:0-11443 GCA_046305595.1 bacterium | reverse complement strand
AGGTTAACATTTATTAAATTCGCAGCGATGGGCACAAACGTAAAACCGTATAACGAAACAGATTCTAAGAAAGAGCAAGTAGCAACTATGTTTAATAAGATTGCTAAGACTTACGATTTCTTAAATCATTTTTTATCACTGGGTATAGATATTATTTGGAGGAAGCAAGCAATAGCGGAGCTTAAGAGCTCACATCCGAAGAAAATATTAGACGTAGCCACAGGTACTGGCGATTTTGCTTTTGAAGCATTAAGCTTAAAACCTGAGAAAATAATTGGGGTCGACATCTCATCAGGTATGTTAGCCATTGCCTATTAAAAAATTAAAAAGAGAAAATTACAAGATAAGTTTGAAGTGCAATTAGGCGATTCTGAGAATTTGAAATTCGATGAAAACAGCTTTGACGCAGTCACTGTATCGTTCGGGGTAAGAAATTTTGAGAACCTAGATTCTGGCTTAAGTAACATCAATAGAGTGTTAAAAGCAGGGGGTAAGGTCGTTATTCTCGAATTCTCTAATCCGAAAAATTTCCCTGTTAAACAATTTTATAATTTTTATTCGTTTAAGATACTACCATTCTTTGGTAGAGTTTTTTCAAACGATGCAAAGGCTTATACGTATTTGCCTGAGTCGGTAAAAGCTTTTCCGGATGGTGCAGACTTTTTAGAGCGATTACAATTAGCGGGATTTAAAGAGACAAAGCAAAGAATTTTAGGTGGGGGTATATGTAGTATCTACACTGGTATAAAATAAATTTACATTGAAAAATAAGAGCAATAGCTTCAATAGAATTTTTATCGTATTAATGATTTGCATTTTTGCATTCAATGCTAAAGTGTGGGCTCAAGAGAATTTACCATCGTATGATCGTCAACCTTTACGATTCGGTTTTTCAATCGGCTACAATTATCATAATCTGAAAATTTATACAAAGCCTCAGTATAATTTAACTGATACATTGTATGAAATTCGTCCGGTAGGCGGACCCGGATTTAACATCGGTATTGTTTCGAACGTCTTGTTATTTAAGTATGTCGACTTAAGGTTTACTCCGCATTTATCATTTGTTGATCGACAGATAAAATACACTTTTGCAGACCCTAAAAAAAATACAGTACGTAATATTGAATCAACCTATGTTGACTTTCCTTTAACTTTAAAAATAAGAGCTATACGTCATAGAAATGTAGGCTTCTTCGTAGTTGCAGGGGCGAGGTATTCGTTCGATGTAATCTCACAAAAGAAAGTAGAAAAAGGGGAAGATCCCTTTGATGAAGCAACGAGAAAAGTAAAATTAACGAATCAAGATATTGCATTAGAGTGGGGCTTTGGTTGGGATTTATATTATCAATATTTTAAATTTTCGCCAGAGATAAAATTCTCGTATGGTACTCGTGATCTTTTCAAAAGAGAGACTCATTTATATTCAAGACCAATAGATCAATTATTTTCAAGAGTGGTTAATTTCACTTTATACTTCGAGTAAAACAATGAATACAAATTCTAAAATTGCTTTTGTTACGGGTGCTTGTTCAGGCATCGGACAAGCGACTGCATCTATATTTGCAGAGCATGGCTATGACTTATTTTTAATAGCTAGAAGAGCTGAAAGATTAGTAGAGATAAAACAAGCCTTAGAACAAAAATATAATATAAAGGTGCATTGTATTACACTTGATTTAAGAGACCGTAATGCATTAGAAACAGCTTGGAAAGAAGTGCCAAATGAATGGAAAAAGATTGATGTCTTAGTGAACAATGCAGGCTTGTCTTTAGGCTTAGAACCATTCTTTGATGGTAATGTAGATGATTGGGAGAATATGATTGATACCAATATCAAAAGTTTGTTATATGTATCGAAGATTGTGGCGAATGAGATGATTAAAAATGGGAGCGGACATATTATCAATATAGGATCAATAGCAGGTAAAGAAAGTTACCCGAATGGTAATGTTTATTGTTCAACAAAAGCAGCGGTTGATTCATTAACAAAGTCGATGCGAATGGATCTAGTGACTAAGGGAATTAAAGTATCTGCAGTACATCCTGGTGCAGTTGAAACAGAATTTTCAGTAGTTCGTTTTAAAGGAGACCAAGAGCGTGCCGATAATGTTTACAAGGGTTTTGAGCCACTAGTAGCAAATGATATTGCAGATGTAATTTATTTTATGGCTAGCAGACCAGCGCATGTAAATGTGCAAGATGTTTTAGTGATGCCAACTGCACAAGCTGCAGCAACCATAATTAATAAAGTTTTATAAAATTTATAGAGATGAGTTTAATAACTAAAATTGATGCAGAAATTAAACAAGCGATGTTGCAAAAACAAGAAGCTCGTTTAAGAGGATTAAGAGCAATTAAAGCAGCATTGCTTTTAGCAAAAACAGAGAAAGGTGCGTCAGAAGATTTATCAGAAGAAGTAGAAGTAAAAGCTGTTCAAAAACAAATTAAACAACGTAAAGATTCTATTGAAATTTATAAGCAACAGAACAGAGAAGATTTAGCAATAATCGAAGAAGAAGAAGTTGCTGTAATGGAAGAATTTTTACCGAAGCAATTATCAGCTGATGAGTTAAGATCTGCAATTCAAGAATTAGTCAATACTTTAGGTGTTACAGATATTAAAGAAATGGGTAAAGTAATTGGTGCTGCCAACAAAGCATTAGCTGGTAAGTCTGATGGTAAGTCAATTGCCGATATGGTTAAACAAGTGCTATCTAAATAATTGATAATAATCATAGACAATTACGATTCATTCACTTATAATCTACTTGATATAGTAGAGCGATTAGGCTATGAATGTAAAGTAGTTCGAAACGATGAGACGCATTTAGGGGAACTCATTAGTTTAAAACCGAAGGGTATCATCATCTCTCCTGGTCCGGGTGTACCCAAAGACTCAGGCTTTTTGATGGATTTTATCAGTTACTTTAACGATAAGTTACCCATACTTGGAGTTTGCCTTGGTCAACAAGCAATTGCAGAATTTTTTGGTGCAAAATTACAGCATGCCCAAAGGCCAATGCACGGCAAAACCTCTAGTATCAAGCATAATGATCACCCAATGTATAAAGACATAGAAAACCCTTGTACGATGATGCGTTATCACTCGCTGGTTGTCAATGATTTACCTCATTGTTTAGAGATTACAGCAGAAAGCAATGAACAAGAAATCATGTCTATTGCACATAAAACCCTGCCAATTTGGGCGGTTCAGTACCATCCAGAATCAATTTTAAGTAGCTCAGGTGAGAAGATAATTAGTAATTGGCTAGCCTATTTCTCAATTACTTAGCACTATTCACTATAAAATGTTGAAAAAAAATTACTTTTATATTCAATAAAATGGAATTCTGCATACGAAAATTTATATTTTAGCAGAAATAAGGAATCTAAAACATGGCATTATCTGTTAAGGAAGAAAATGGTTTCAGCTTTGTAGAAGAGGGCGAAGGTAAAGTGCTCTTATTATTGCACGGTCTATTCGGTGCTCTTAGCAATTGGGAGCATGTACTTGAGAAGTTCTCTCCAAATTACAAAGTGGTTATTCCATTGATGCCAATCTACGATTTACCATTGTTAGGGGCTAATGTTGAAGCACTAGCAAAATTCATTCACAAGTTTGTTGAATACAAAGGTTATGATCAGGTGACATTGTTAGGCAATTCATTAGGCGGACATGTTGCATTGGTGTATGTATTAGCACACCCTGAAAAAGTTCATTCAATGATGCTTACAGGTAGCTCTGGCTTATACGAAGAAGGTATGGGCGGTACTTACCCTAAGAGAGAAGATTATAATTACATGAAGGAGAGAGTAGAATATACCTTCTACGATCCGAAAACTGCTACCAAAGAATTAGTTGATGAAGTTTACGAAATTGTAAACAATAGAAATAAAATCTTAAGAATTTTGTCGATGGCTAAATCAGCGATGCGACATAATTTGAAAAAAGAAATCCCGAAAATTAACGTGCCTGTCTCATTGATTTGGGGTCAACAAGATAACGTGACTCCACCAGAAGTAGGTGAAGAGTTTCATAGTTTATTACCTAATTCAGAGTTGACGTTTATTGATAAATGCGGACATGCGGCGATGATGGAGAGACCAGAAGAATTCAATGTAATCTTAGAAAAGTTTTTAAATAAAATATACAGCTAATTTTGCTAAGTGCAGAAATCATTAACGATTTAATACCCCCATTAAAGACTTCCGATAGTGGCGATAGAGCTTTGAGTTTGATGGAAGACTTTAAAATTTCTCATATACCAATAGTTAATGATACAGAATTTTTAGGCTTAATCTCTGAAGATGATATCATCGAGATGCCAGATACTTTTGAGCCTATCAGTACGATCTCTATAAATTTTCATAAACCATATGTTCATGATTGGCAACATATTTACGATGTCATGAAATTGATGTCTGATATGAAGTTAAGCGTAGTACCAGTGCTCGATGAACACGATCAGTATTTAGGTATCATCTCAGTCAATACAATGGTTGATTACTTTGCACGTATTACTTCATTAGAAAGTCAAGGTGCTGTTATCGTTATAGAGGTTGATACTCGTAATTATTTATTATCAGAAATTGCAAGAATTGTAGAATCAAACGATGCACATATTTTAAGTTCATACATAGATTCAGATCGTGACTCTACTAAAATAAAAGTGACTATTAAAGTTGACAAAGAAGATGTAGGTGGTATTGTTCAAACCTTTCAACGCTTCAACTATACTGTCAGCTCTTTATATAAACATAAAGATAAAACCGACGATACCAAAGAAAGATTTGATTCTTTCATGAGGTATTTAAATACTTAGTTGAATGAAAATTGCTATCTACGGTAGAAAATTTAATGACTCAGCTAGTATCTATGCACAACAACTTATAGATGCTTTGTTAGAGAATCAAGTAGAGATTATTATCTACGCTGCATTCCATGCATTTCTGAGTCCTAGAGTGAAACTCCCCAACAACATACAAACCTTTAGCCGACACGATGAATTACAAGGTGTAAATTACCTTATCAGCGTTGGTGGCGATGGTACTATGCTCGATACAGTAACACTCGTTAGAGATTCTGGTATACCCATCATCGGTATCAACATGGGTCGCCTAGGCTTCTTAGCTAGTATCGCTAAACAAGAAGTAAAGTCGGCAGTTGATTCATTACTCAAAGGTCATTATTCTATCGATAAAAGATCATTGATCAGACTCGAATCAGATAACGAACTTTTTGGTGGGGTGAACTACGGCTTAAATGACGTTACCATCCACAAAAAAGATACATCATCGATGTTAATCATTCATACTTATTTGAATGGTGAATTTTTGAATTCTTACTGGGCCGACGGATTAATTGTTTCAACCCCAACGGGCTCTACAGGCTATTCACTAAGCTGCGGTGGTCCGATTATTTTCCCTAACTCAGAGAACTTTGTCATCACCCCAATATCTCCGCATAACTTAAACGTAAGACCAATTGTATTGTCAGACAATCAGGTGATCACTTTCGAAGTTGAAGGGCGCAGCTCGTATTATTTAGCGACCCTCGATTCACGTACCGAAACCTTGCATACAAGCACTCAAATCGCCGTTCGTAAAGAGTCTTTTCAAATAAATTTAATCAGATTAAGTAATGAAAATTACTTAGGCACGTTAAGAAACAAGTTAATGTGGGGTCTTGATACCAGAAATTAATCTATTTCACTATTTTAGGCCTTTGTTTTAAAAATGAATTTGAGAAAGTCATTCTTGCTTTTTATATGTTTTATGCCCCTTTTTACCACAGCCCAAGAATGGGAGTTCGGTACTAAAGCGGGTATGATGGGCTATATTGGCGATTTAAACACTGAAAATACTTTCAAATTCAACCGCCCAGCTGTCGCTTTTGATCTGCGTTATGCATTTACACCCTTCAGCGGACTTAAACTTTCCTTAATGCAAGGTTCTATTTCTGCGGATGATGCAAACTCATCAATTGAGTCACAACGCCTAAGAAATCTGAACTTTGAATCTTCTATCACAGAAGTCGCTCTTTTATACGATTACTATTTTTGGCCTTTCTCACCTGGCTCGGGTAGATATAAATTTACACCCTATGCTTTTGTGGGTATCTCTGGTTTCCTTTTTGAACCTAAGACTGAATTCAATGGTAATACAGTGAATTTAAGAGATTTAGGTACCGAGGGGCAAGGAACTATATTAAACTCTCAAGAAAAATATTCAAATTTTGCTCTCGCAATACCTTTTGGTGTGGGTATAAAGTATAATTTCGCGAGTAATTTCAATATTGGTATTGAATTGGGCTATAGAAATACATTTACTGATTATTTAGATGATGTAAGCGGTAACTATGCTGATAAAGCACAGCTTGCAACCTTAAGCTCACAATTAGCGTCTGATTTATCAGACCGCTCAGCAGAAGTCAATAATGGTACTTCTGTCGCTGAAACTTTTACAATGAGAGGCGATAATACTCGAAGAGATTTTTATATGTTTACGGGTGTTACGCTAACTTATACATTGACACCTATTAAGTGTCCTGATTTTAAAATTTTTAAGTACAAAAAGAATAGATGAGTAGTTTGAAGTCGAACATTAATTTAGAATTATTACCTCAACATATCGCCATCATTATGGATGGTAATGGCAGATGGGCAAAGGGTAAGGGGAAGTTGAGGGTATTCGGACATCAAAGTGGAGTATTAGCAGTGCGTGATACAGTAGAGGCAGCAGCAGAGTTAGGTGTTAAGCATTTAACTTTATACGCTTTTTCAACAGAGAATTGGAACAGACCAAAGTTTGAAGTGAATGCATTGATGGAGTTATTGGTTTCTACCATCAACAAAGAGACTAAAACCTTAATGGAAAATAACATCCGCCTAAATGCTATTGGTGATTTAAGTCAATTACCCAAAAAGTGTTTGAAAGAATTAGAAGAAGCAAAAAAGAAAACAGAAAATAATACACGCATGACCTTGCATTTAGCTTTGAGTTATTCATCTAAATGGGAGATCATCAACGCTGTGAAAAACATAGCATCGAAAGTAAAAAATAATGAATTAAATATTGAAGAAATTAATGATTCAATATTCGATGCACATTTAACAACTGCAGGTATACCTGACCCCGAACTTCTCGTGAGAACTAGTGGTGAACATAGAATTAGCAATTTCTTATTATGGCAAATCGCCTATTCAGAATTATATTTTACAGATAAACTTTGGCCCGACTTCAGGAAAGAAGATTTATATGAAGCAATCGTAGATTTCCAATCAAGAGAAAGAAGATTCGGAAAAACAAGTGAACAAGTAACGGCCTAAATTAAGAATGAAAAAATACCTCATAATAATTATTACCCTTTTCTTTACCTCTATCAATTATTCATACTCACAAATTACAATTGGGGGCGAAGAAGATATAATTTTAGATTATAACAGACCTAAAGAATACGAGATCGGAGGCATCACTGTGGTGGGTGTTCGTTTCTTAGATAATTTTGCATTGGTGAAATTAACTGGTTTAGAAGTAGGTGATAAGATACAAGTGCCGGGCGATAAGATTGCAGGTGCGATAAAGAAATTATGGGTACAAGGTTTGTTCGATGATATAGCGATCAACATTAGAAAAGTTGATGGTAATTTAATTTTCTTAGAAGTAGTATTGAAAGAGCGTGCACGTTTATCACGTTTTAGTTTTTCTGGTATCAAGAAAACAGAAGCCGATGAAATTCGTGAGAAAATAAAATTAGTTTCTGGTAAAGTATTAAATGATAATTTACTTAACAATACAGAAAATCTTATCAGAAAATACTACGCAGAAAAAGGTTACTTAAATGCTAAAATTGAATTAATACAAACACCCGACTCATTGCTATTGAACTCGGTGATGTTGAAAATAAAAATCGACAGAAATGAACGAGTAAAAATTGCTGAAATAAAAATCACAGGCAATAAAGAACTCAGCGAGAAGAAGATTAAAAAGTTGATGAAAGAAACGAAAGAACGTGCAGTATATAAAATATTCACTTCTTCGAAATACCAAGAGAAACTTTATAATGAAGATAAGCTTGCAATTATTGAGCGTTACAATGAACTCGGATTTAGAGATGCAAAAATTGTAAGAGATACTGTTTACGATGTCAACAAAAAAGAATTGAAAATCGAAATGGATATTGTTGAAGGTCCGAAGTATTATTTCGGTAACATCAACTTCATTGGTAATACCAAATACAGTACTGAAATGTTGAATGGCATCTTAGCCATTAAGAAAGGTGATATCTACAATAAGAGAACTCTACAAACTCGTTTAGAGATGAATCAAAATGGTAGAGACATTGCTTCATTATATTTAGATGATGGATATTTATTCTTCAACATCGATCAAGTAGAAAAGCAAGTATATAACGATACAATCGATCTAGATCTAATCATGCGCGAAGGTCCGCAAGCTACCATCGACAAAATTGTTGTAAGAGGTAATGAGAAGACAAATGATAAGGTGATTTTAAGGGAGATTAGAACTAAACCTGGACAAAAGTTTTCGCGTTCAGAGATTATACGTACAAATAGAGAGCTTTCGCAGTTAGGTTATTTTGACCCTGAGAAAATTGGAGTACAACCAAAGCCAGACCCGGTGAAAGGTACAGTAGATATTGAGTACACTGTGATAGAGAGAGCATCAGATCAGATTGAATTATCAGGTGGTTTCGGTGGCGGTAGAGCGGTAGGTACATTGGGATTATCGTTGACAAACTTATCGATGAATAATTTAATAAAAGGAAAGTTTGATCCATTGCCAACAGGTGACGGACAAAAATTATCGATACGTGCGCAAACGAACGGATTGTTTTTTCAATCATATAGTTTATCATTCTCAGAACCTTGGTTAGGTGGTAAGAAGCCGAATTTCTTTACAGGTTCAATATTTAGAACTACACAGTCGAATGGCTTCAAGAGAAGCGATTCACGTAGACAAGCGATAGAAATCAATGGTGTTTCATTCAGTTTAGGTAAGCGATTGAAAGTACCAGATGACTTTTTTTTATTAAACAATTCAGTAAGTTATCAGCAGTATAATTTAACAAATTATGGTACGGCATTCGTATTTGATGATGGTCGTTCACACAATATTAGTTTCACGAATGTATTATCTAGAAACTCAGTAGATCAACCTATTTATCCGCGTTCAGGCTCTAATATTTCATTGAGTATTCAGTTTACTCCACCATTCTCAGCATTCACAGATATAGATTACAAAACTGCTGACAATAAAGTAAAATATGAATTCATAGAATACCATAAATGGAAATTTGATGCATCATTCTTCAATAGAATTGTGGGTGATTTAGTCATAAATACTAAAGCAAACTTTGGTTTCTTAGGCTATTATAATCAAGACATTGGTATATCACCATTCGAGAGATTTAAGTTAGGTGGCGACGGATTAGTAGGTTTCGATTTCTTACGTGGATCAGAGATTATAGGCTTGAGAGGTTATCAAAACAACTCAATTGTGCCGAATGAAAATTATCAGCAAATCGGTGCACCAATTTATAACAAGTTCACTGTAGAATTAAGACATCCGGTTACGATGAATCAGTCGGCAACTATTTTTGCCTTAGTATTTGCTGAAGCAGGTAATACCTATGATAGGTTCAGAAGCTTCAATCCATATAACAACATGAAACGTTCGGTAGGTGCCGGGGTGAGAATTTTCTTACCGATATTCGGTTTACTCGGACTTGATTATGGATATGGATTTGACCAGATACCGGGGAACCCGGGAGCGGGGGGAGGGCAGTTTCACTTCTCAATCGGACAACAGTTCTAGTATGCTAGTAAGTTAGTATGCTAGTGCCAGTCATTAGTAACTAGTTACTAGTGGATAGAGGTAAGTGATTAGTGACGGTTATTTTGAAGTAATAATATTAATTTAGTAGAAACGTTTAATAGTAAAATCTAGCTACTAGCTACTAGCTACTGGCGACTATTCTTAAAAATTATCATCATATGAAAAAGTTATTCATCACACTCTCCATCATTTTTGCAAGCTTTTTAGCGAATGCTCAAACTAAATTCTGCTTTGTAGATTCTGAGTATATTTTGAAACATATACCTGAATATAAATCGGCGCAAACTCAATTAGATGATTTAGCGGCTGAGTGGCAGAAAGAAGTAGATAATAAATACGCAGAGATTGAGAAGATGTACAAATCTTATCAAGCTGAGCAAGTATTATTATCAGATGAGATGCGTTCGAAGCGTGAACAAGAAATTATTGATAAAGAGAAAGCAGTTAAAGAATTTCAGAAAGCTAAATTCGGATTTCAAGGTGATTTGTTCAAAAGAAGAGAAGAATTGGTAAAACCTATCCAAGATAAAGTATTTGACGCAGTGAATAAATACGCTGACCAATACTCTGATGGGGTGATTTTCGATAAATCGGGTGATGCCACGATGCTATATACAAGCAGTAAATTAGATAAAAGCAACGATATAATAGTTGCTTTAGGATATAAGCCTGGAGATTATACAGGGGCGAAATCAGGTGATAAATCGACCGAAAAATCAACAAAACCGGCGCCAAAGAAAAAATAATATTATATTGGCGGAAATTTTAAGAAAGAGATGAATAAGATAAACAGGTTTACATTACTATTATGTGTTGCGTTATTATCAGTTGTTAGCGCAAAAGCTCAAAGTCCGAAATTCGGACATATTAACTCTGCTGAATTACTTTCAGCAATGCCAGAAGTGAAAGATGCAGATAAGAAATTACAAGAGTTTGCTACTTCATTAGAAAATCAATTAAAGTTGATGACTAACGAATACCAAACGAAAGTACAAACATATCAATCACAACAAGGATCTATGGCTGACCCTATTAAAGATGCTAAGATCAAAGAAATCACAGATTTAGAAGGTAGAATTCAAGAGTTCCAACAAACAGCTCAAGAGTCAGTATCTAAAAAGAAAGAAGAATTATATTCTCCAATCTTAAAGAAAGCTGAAGATGCTATTGTTGATTTAGCGAAAGAGAAAGGCTACGAATACTTATTCGATACCAGCGCTGGTACTGTAGTTTACGCTCAACCTTCAGATGATTTGATGGATCAAGTGAAGAAAAAATTAGGTGTTGTTGCAACAGCTGCTCCAGCTGTAAGCCCAACTACTCCGAAGAAATAATTTCAACAGAAAATATTTTCATTATATTTAAGTCGCAATACATATTGCGACTTTTTTATTTATGAGCAATTTGAAATCTTCTCAACCCATAGGAGTATTTGATTCAGGTATCGGCGGATTAACCGTTGCGAATGCAATTAATGCGCTATTGCCAAATGAACAAATCATTTATTTTGGTGATACCGCTCACATGCCTTATGGTGATAAGTCGCCAGAGGCTATTAAATATTATTCGATTAAAATCGGGC
>JBKCCA010000063.1:0-5254 GCA_046305595.1 bacterium | reverse complement strand
AATTGGTGAGCAAGTATTATACTTATCGCAATTAAAAGGATTGACTAAGGCTGAAGCAACCAAGCGAGCTAAGTATTGGTTCGAGAAAATGGAGATACAATCGTGGTGGACGAAAAAAGTGGAAGAGTTATCGAAAGGTATTCAACAAAAAGTTCAGTTCATTGCGACAGTGATTCATGAACCTGAATTATTAATTCTTGATGAACCTTTCAGTGGCTTCGACCCTGTGAACGCAGAGATTATCAAGGATGAATTTCTAGAGTTAAATAAAAAAGGATGTACGATTATTTTCTCTTCGCATAGAATGGAATCGGTAGAACAATTATGTGATCGTATTGCATTAATAAATAAGAGTAAAAAAATTCTAGAAGGTACGGTTGAAGAAATTCAAAATCAATACAAAGACAATAGCTATTCATTAAGTGTATCAGGCACATATGAGCAGTCAAATTTTGAAAGCCCTAACATCCAGATAATATCTTTAGAACATTCGAAAGGTAATACCATTGTGAAGTTAAAGTCTGATGATCATGAAAGCAAAAAATCATTGTTGAATAAAATGATCAATCAATATGAACTAATTTCTTTCGAAGAAATTGTACCATCAATACACGATATATTCATTCAAAACGTAACCCGAAAATAAGATGAGAAAAATAGGATTAATAATTGCACGTGAATATTTAAGTAGGGTAAAGAAAAAATCATTCATCGTAATGACTTTCTTAGGTCCGATTTTAATTGGCTTAATGTACGGTGTAGCCATTTGGTTAGCAATCAATGCTGACGAAATGAATACTAAAAAGCAAGTGAAGGTAGTAGATGAGTCTAAACTTTTTGAAGGCAGTATCAGAAATTCAAGTTCACTAGAGTTTGAATTTGTCAATACTGATATTGAAACATTAAAAGAAGAGGTTTTAAAAAATGAGGATAGTTACTTATTAATAATACCAGATAAAGTAAGTAAGAACAAACTTGATGAAGTACAATTATTTTCAAAGAAACAAGCAAGCATTTCAGTTGTAAGTTATATTGAGAAAGAACTTGAGTCGAAATTAAAAGACAATAAGTTAATTGAGAATGGTATCTCATCAGACATATTAAAAAGTTTAAATATGGAAGTGTCTATTAGCACACTTCGATTAACTGATAAAGGTGAAGAGAGCGGAAGTGCAGGTGCTAGTTATGGTGTGGGAATGTTCGGATCTATTTTAATTTACTTATTCATATTCTTATATGGTGTACAAGTAATGCGTGGTGTAATTGAAGAAAAGAATAATAGAATTGTAGAAGTAATCATTTCTTCGGTACGACCATTTCAATTGATGATGGGTAAGATTGTGGGTATTGCATTAGTCGGACTTACGCAATTTGTTTTATGGGTGGTGTTAACGATGGCGATTAACGGTGTGATCTCACAAAAAATGATGAGTGATAAGAGCAGCGTAAGTGCAACAGAAATCTCAGCACAAGCAAATGCAAATGTTGACAATGAAGTAATGACTGATGTTTTAAGTGCAGTTAATACGATAAACTTCCCATTGTTAATCGGCACATTTTTATTTTATTTCTTAGCAGGTTATTTATTGTACAGCGCGTTATTTGCTGCGATTGGTTCTGCAGTAGACAGTGAAGCCGAGACACAGCAATTTATGTTTCCGGTCACTATACCTTTAATATTCTCTTTTGTATTGGCAAGTTCTGCGGTGGTGAATAATCCCGACGGACCTATCGCCTTTTGGTTATCGATGATACCCCTCACCTCTCCTGTTGTGATGATGGTACGTATACCATTCGGAGTACCAGCATGGCAATTAATAACATCAATGATATTATTAATTCTAGGCTTTATGGGTACCGTATGGTTAGCAGCGAAAATTTACCGCACAGGTATATTGATGTATGGGAAGAAGGTGACGTTTAAGGAGATGCTGAAATGGCTTAAATATTAGTACTGAAGTAGCTAGTAGCTAGTAGCTAGACAGGCGACATACTAGCTACTAGCTACTTCAGTACTAATTCGAGAGGTGCAAAATCTGCTGATACACTTTCTCCGTCGGCAAGCCCATCACATTCGTATACGAACCCTCTAACCTTGTTACGGCTGTGAGTCCGATCCATTCTTGAATGCCGTATGCACCGGCTTTGTCATAAGGTTTATATGTGTCTATATAGAAATGAATTTCTTCGTCTGATAATTCTCTGAAATAAACTTTAGTAGTATCTACAAATGAGATCACATGATGTTGATGTAATAAAGCTACACCTGTATGTACATCATGTGCTCTACCAGATAATAATTTAATCATTCGGTATGCATCATCTGCATCGACAGGTTTACCTAATATTTCATTATCAACTGCCACAATGGTATCGGCAGTGATTAATATTTCGTTCTTAATTTCGTTGTCAAATGCTTTTGCTTTTTTAGTCGCAATGTATTCAGCAACTTCGGTAGGTGTTAAATTTTCAGGATAAGATTCGTCAACATCTTTTGTTACTACTTCAAATTTTAATCTCATCAACTTCAACAATTCTTGACGACGTGGTGATTTAGAAAATAAAATAATATCTAACATATTAATTCGATCCTGGGAAATAATTTAAAATCAAAATAGAGAATACCCCGAAGAGCATAATTGCATACATGAAATTTATTAACAATGAATATTTCTTCGCTTGATCTGCAAAGTAGACCATCACATTGACAAATAGCAATGGCACTTCAATCGCGAAGATGATATACATTAGAGGGATGTAAGCATTATTTAAATACTGCATGTTTTGAATATAAAACAATGCAAAAATTACCGCTACAGAAACAAAAGTAATCGTCAATTTAGCAGTGGTCTCCCCTGCTAATATGGGTAATGTTTTAGCTTTCACTGCTTCATCACCGGGTAAATCGTGAAGATCTTTTAGTATTGCATACACTAAACTTATACCGAATGCAATGAAACTATAATACAAGAGCACTTTGAAAATCAAGATCGCAACTTGTCTATATTCAAATGAATAGTATGCTTGAAAAATAGATGGCTCAAATAAAATTAAAATCAGAATTGGGAAAATACTTAAGAAAGCTAAGACCAAATTCCCAATCAAAAATTGTCTCTTATAATCTGTCGAATAAAACCAAAGAAGTCCGACCACTAACAATGGCGCCAACGCTATCACCCATATCTGCAATGCATAAGCTAGGTAACATCCGATTAAAACACCTATACCACTCAACACAATATGCAAGAACATCGCTACACGTCGCTTAATACTATTGCCAATAATAATATCGTCGCCCGATCGATTCACATAATCAATTTTCAAATCGAAATAATCATTAATGATATATCCAGCTGCAGCGATTAAACTCGTCATAAACATCAATAAATAAAATTGAAAATCACTCAACACCAAGTTCAGTGAAAATGAATTCATGATAGGCTGAACGAAATAAGTTCTTAAGAAAAATTGCAAGAGTGCAATCATTATTAAGTTCGGCAGACGAATAAGTTTTAAGAAAGGTATCATTAGGTAGATCTAGTGTATTGGCTAAATTCATTCGACCAATTTTCATTGGCACGCATTACTTTTTCAATCACGTCGCGCACACATCCTTCGCCCCCTTTGAGATTAGAAATATAATGTGAAATTTCTTTTACTTCGGATGATGCATCGGCTGGGCAGGTTGCAATTTTTGATTTGCTGAGCGCTGCTAAATCGGGTATATCATCTCCCATAAACAACACTTCGCTCCAAGACTTTTGATGTTTCTTCAAAAGAGTTTCAATCGTTTCTACTTTATCTTTTACGCCGTTGTGTATTTCTTGAAAGCCTAATTTCTCGAGGCGAGAAACTACTGTTAATGAATTTCCGCCAGAGACTACCATGAGTAAGTAGCCCATCTTCGCAGCTAATTGAATCGCGTAACCATCTTTAATGCTCATGCGACGTAATTGCTCACCCGATTCAGAAACTAAGACTGTGCCGTCTGTAAGTACACCATCAAGATCTAATATGATGGTGCTAATATTTTTAAGGTCTTTGATAAACGACATATTGAATTGTATTCACGAATATACAAAATCAGAACTATTTCTGATTGTCTCTCCATTCATAAACCCATGCCGATTGAATCATCTCTAAATATGATTCATTGCAATCTTCTTTCTTACCTATAAAATTAGGCAAGGTCATTACCCACTCTAATAAATCAGTGAAACGAATACGATAAATTTGAGATTCACCAAAGTCATCACCAAATTTCTCATATAATGCCATAGCAATATCTTCCGTATCCTTCCATCCGTAGTTTAAAACAAACTTATCCATATGTAAATGCTTTTCTTTTTTAATTATTAATGACCCATGAATCCGCTTTGATCAGGTATCGTTACCTCGAAATCACCTGATTCTGCAACACATTGACAACCTAGTCTTGAGTATATCGTCGGATTTACAGCGCGGTCGATGAAATCTTCTTCCTTGTCTGATATCTCTTGAATATTGTCCATACCATGCTTAACATACACATGACAAGTACTGCATCCGCATACTCCACCACAATTATGTTGTAATTCAATACCGTTCTCCATGCAAACATCTAATACCGATTCGCCTTCAGCGATAGGTAATTCAATGCTCTCATGATCTTTCTCTTCAAAATTTATTTTGAGTTTAAATACTTTCATTTTTAATGATTGTTAAATCGATGCAAAACTAAGAAAAAATACTAGTTAAGAAACTTTCTAAATAAGATAAACACAAAAATTTACTATTGGTTGTGTTTTTGTTTGATTTGTTCTGAAAGTAACTGATAAACAGAAAAATAACTTTCATTATTCTTTAAAAATTCGAGATGCTTAGAGAGAGTGCTGAGGTCATGGCGTTTAGCCGGACCTGTTTGAGCATCGTGAGGGTCGAGAATTTGTACCTTATCAAGCGTTTCTTGTATCAATGAACTCAGTACTTTAAAGTCCAGATTATTTTCCTTTAAAATATCAGCGGCGATTGAATACAGATGATTAGAAAAATTACATGCGAACACAGCGGCAATATGCAAACTCATTCTTTGTTTTGAATCTGCCGTATGCATATTCGCATCAATGCTATCTAACAAATCTTTTATTTTGCTTCGGATGTTAGCATCTAGGCACTCCACAAAAAACGGAATCTTACTGTACTCTATTTGCTTGTTTTTCGAGAGAGTTTGAAGCGGATAGATGACAGCGCTTGAATGATTAGTAGAATTTAATAC
>JBKCCA010000062.1:0-7892 GCA_046305595.1 bacterium | reverse complement strand
CTCTATTACCTATCCATTAACTCTTATTGAAGAGCAATTGCGAGAGACAAAAATAGGGAAGAAGATGGATCCAATAGATTGGAAAGGAAGAGACGAAATCGGCAGATTAATTAAAGAGTACAATCGAATGATTCATGAGTTAGAAGAGAGTACAGAAAGACTAGCTAAATCAGAAAGAGAAAATGCATGGAGGGAAATGGCAAAGCAGGTTGCTCATGAAATCAAGAATCCGTTAACTCCAATGAAGTTAGGATTGCAATTATTACAGAGGTCGTGGCTCGACAATGATCCTGAATTCAGAGATAAGTTCGAAAGATTTAGTAAAACGATGATTCAGCAGATAGAATCATTATCTCTTATTGCTTCAGAATTTTCAAATTTTGCACAAATGCCACAAGCCGAATTAGAAAAGATAGATATAAAAGAAATCGTTAGTAATGTTGTTGATCTTTATAAGAATGAAAATGAAATTGAGATCAACTTAGGATTTAATCCTAGTCTCAAATCTGTTATTTATGCAGATAAAGATCAAATGATAAGAGTGTTTAATAACTTAATTAAAAACTCAATACAAGCTATTCCCTCACAAAGAATGGGTAAAATTGATGTTGAATTGATGAATGATAAAGACAGCATTTTAGTAATTATTCAAGACAATGGGGTTGGCATCGATGAAGAAATGAGAGAAAAGATATTTAGGCCTAACTTTACAACCAAGGGTTCAGGCATGGGAATGGGGCTTGCAATCGTAAATAGTATTATAATAAATGCCGAGGGTAAAATTTGGTTTAACTCATCACTCAATAAAGGCACTACTTTTTACGTTTCATTACCATTGACTAATAAGTGATGAGGCTAAGGCTAATAATTCTATTCTTTATTTTACTTACACATAATAAGTTATTATTAGCACAATCTAATTCTGACTCATCTACTAATTTTTTATATAAGAGGTATTTCAATAAAGACCCTAAATTATTGTTATTAAAATCGAGAGTAGTTGCAAACCCTTTTGCAATTAGTGAGCAATCAAAAAGAGATGGTGTTATTGGCTTGTCAGACTTGAATCGCTCTGGTAGTATTTCAAGAGCAATTACTATAGGTAACAACCAAGATTTAAGTGTTAGTTCAAGTTTAAATTTACAAATGTCGGGTCGTATTTCTGATGATCTAGAAATAATAGCTGCGATTTCAGATGATAACATACCCATACAACCTGAAGGTAATACACAGCAGATTCAAGAATTTGATCGTGTATATATTCAATTAATAAATCCGAATTATTCTGTAATTGCTGGAGATTATGAATTGCGAAAACCTAATTCTTATTTTCTTAATTATTTGAAAAAAGTAAAAGGTGCAATGGTGAGCACACAGTATAATTTTGAAAATGGTTTCTCAACAAGAAACGCTGCATCTATAGCTATAGCAAAAGGTAAATACAATCGTATAGTTATTCTAGGCAAAGAAGGGAATCAAGGCCCTTATAGATTAACCGGATTATATAATGAGCAGTTTATAATTGTATTAGCAGGAACTGAAAGGGTTTATCTAGATGGTATATTATTAAAAAGAGGTGATAACGAAGATTATACAATTGATTACAATACTGCAGAAATAATTTTTAGTCCAAAAAGATTAATAACCGCCTACTCTAGAATTACAGTTGAATTTGAGTATTCAGATAAAAACTATTCTCGCACATTAACAACTCTTAGTACTGAACAGAAATATAAAACTTGGTCATTCCGTTTTAACTATTACAATGAACAAGATTCTAAAAATAGACCTCTATTACAAGAGTTAAATGATGAAAAAAAACGATTTATAGCTAGCCAAGCTTATAATGATAACAATGGGTTTTTCTTATCAGAAGATAGTGTTGGCTTTAATGATTCTGAAGTTAGATACCAAAAAATTGATAGTCTAGGTGAAACTATATATGTATACTCAACTAACCCTGAGAATGCTATTTATAAAATAAATTTTTCAGAATTTGGAATCAATAAGGGTAATTATATACTAGACCAAACACTAGCAAATGGTAGAGTATTTAAATGGGTAAGTCCAATTAATGGTATACCACAAGGCACTCATGAGCCCTTAGTATATTTAGTCGCACCAAGAAGGAATTCATATTATACATTTGCTGTTGATAAATCTTTTAAAAATCTATTCATTAACAATGAAACATCTATTTCAGATATAGATGATAATTTATTTTCGAAAACAAGAAATCAAAGAGCAGTTGCAAATAAAACATCTATTACACATACAAAGAATCTACGAAAAGATAGCTTGAATAATTTTCAATTAAAAAACAGTGCACAATTAGAAATAGTAGGTGCTGATTTTAGATTTTTAGAATATTTCAGACCGCAAGAATTTAACAGAGAGTTCGCTTTAGACCCTAGTACAAACTTTAAAGGCAATCAAATTTGGTTAAGTTATTTAACAAGCTATGAAAATAATAATAGACCAATATTGCAATATAAATTTTCAACTTTCAGAAGTGCAGATGTATACAGCGCAATACAAAATTCACTAAACTCTGATTTTAAATTTGGCAAGTATAAGTTCAATGGTGCTGCATCAATAAACTTAGTTGATGCTAGCAAATTTGATCAAAGCAAATCTAACTTCATTAAACACAGATTCGATTTCAGTAGAAGCTTAAAATATTTTAACATTGGTATAGCTGAAGAGACTGAGATGAACACTAGTAGATCGACAATTAATGATTCATTAAGATTGGCAAGTTTTATATTTAAAGATTATAGAGTTTATATTAATAATAAAGATGGTCGATTAAATAAGTATAGACTTGAATATTCTAATCGAATAGACTTGCTACCATTCAATAATTCATTATTAACAAGCACCAGAGCTCAAGGTATTGGAGCTATCACTGAATTTACTAAAAATCAAAATTCAATACTTTCAATCAATTATAATTATAGGCAGTTAGAAGTTTATAGAACTAGAACTAATCTTCAGTCTGAAAACAATAATTTGTTAAGAGTTAATCATGATGCAAGAATAAAGCAAGGCTTGCTAGTTGTAAATACATTTTATGAATTAAATACTGGACAAGAACCCAAGAGGTCTTTTACTTACATACAAGTGCCAGCCGGACAAGGTGTTTACATCCATAGAGATTATAACAATAATGGTATAAAAGAATTGAATGAGTTTGAAATTGCAAAGTTTAGTTATGAAGCAGATTATATAAGAATAACATTAAATAATAGTGATTTTGTTAGAACTAAAGGAACAGCAATATCTCAAAATATATTAATAGACCCACAAAGAATATTTGCAAGCTCAAAAGGCTTTAAAAAACTAATCGCTAATTTTTCAAATCAGCTTAATTATAAAATCGAAAAAAAGACTTTATTTAATAGTGATGAAAACAATTTCAACCCCTTTGAAATCACAATAAATGATACTTCTTTAATAACTTTAAATACACAATTTAGAGAAAGTATATTCTTCAAAAGAACAGATCCGGTTTTTGGTGCCGAATACACTTATCAAAATAATAGCGCAAAATTATTATTAAGTCTAGGTTTTGATTCAAGAACTACATATGAACATATTGTAAGAACAAGGTGGAATATTCTAGCAAAATATAGTATTAATGTAGAGGCTAAAATATTTGAAAAAAAATCATTTAATGAAAGTTCAAGCGACAGAAACTATAATCTAGATGCAATTTCTGTAAGTCCAGAATTCGCAATTCAATACGATGCTTCTTGGCGATTAGCATTTATATATAAGTATCAAAAAATGGAGAATACGATAGCAGGTAGAGAAACAGCGAATCAAAATAAAATAGGTACTGAGTTGAAGTATAATGCTGGTGGTAAAACTAGTTTAACAGCATCAATAAATTATATCAACAATGATTATGTAGGAAATCAGAATTCAGCAATTGCATATGAAATCTTAGAGGCCTTACAGCCAGGTAAGAATTACACATGGTCTGCTAATTGGCAAAGAAATATTAGCGAAACATTTCAGTTGAGTGTAATATATGAAGGCAGAAATTCTGAATCATCGAGGGTGATTCATTCAGGAAGTATGCAAGCAAGAGCATTTTTTTAGAGGGTTTATAATTTGATTACAAACCCTCTAAGTAATTACTTTAATGTAACACTAGTTGTACCTATAGAACTTCCATCTGCGTATACAGTGATTGTGTATACACCTGGACTAATACTAGAAGATTTTTTCCAGAAAATGGCATATGTTTCACCAGCTTTATTTTCGAAGTTATATGTTGATTTTGCTGAATATTGTAATTCAGATCCATCAGCATTAAACTTAGAATCATTTGCGTCTGTAACGACTTCAGCTTTACCTTCAGGATTTATAACTCTCAAATAGAAATCTCTTTGACCTTTCGGTGCTACTTGATTATCAGCCAAATTAAATGTCACTTTAATTTTCTCTAAGGTTTTTACTCTATCAGTTTCTACTTCTTTACCATTTGAACGGTAACGTACTCCTTTTACAGATAGGTTTGCAGTTTTAAGTAATGAAGCAACTGCTACTTTATTTGAAAGATTGATATTTTGATTCAACAACTCAGATGATTTTTGTTGTTCTGATTCTACTGATTTTTTAAGTCCAGTATTTTCTGATGCCAACAACTCATTCTCTTTCTTCAAGCTAACGATTTCGTCTTGATATTTTTTAATGTAATATCTTAATTGATCAATCTCATTTCTTGCTCTTTCTAATTCAGAGGCAGTCATATTACCTCTTTTTAATGCAGATTGAAGTTGAGCTACTTTAGCTTTAAGTTCTTCGTCTTTCGCAATTAGGCTTTCGCTCATAGAATCAGCGTTTGCAGTTGCTTCGCTTAATTCAATTTCTAATTGATTTAGTTGCACTTGCAATTTATCTTTTTCATCGCTTGTTTGCTCAAATCTAGTTTCAGTCTTATCTTTTTGTAACCATAAGAATATGTTGGTTCCAATTAGTAAAATAATTACTGCTAATAAAATGTAAATCTTTTTAGTGTCTTTTTGAGGCTGTGGTGCTTGTTCCATAGAATAGCTTTTAGTTTTTGTTTACTTCGTCAACGTAATTTAATCTTAAATCAGATAAAAACTGACTTAACATTCTTTCTGATTCTTCATTAAGGTTTCCCTTGGTTTTATCTCTTAACATTTCTAACATATCAATTGATTGTTTAGCTTGCTCGAGATTTTTTTCAATTTTATTGGTAACTGGGTTTAGAACTTTTCCTAAGCCTTGCATACCTGATGAATGAAATATAAACAAAAGTTGTGCAAATAATTGTTCTTCTTTATTCATAATTGTACTAATATCAATATTTTGTGCGCAAATATAATATAAAATATGGAGCAGATTAAACTAGATTCAAACTATTGGAATGATAGATATTTTTCAGGCAATACAGGCTGGGATATTCAAGCTGTATCAAGGCCTATAAAGGAATACCTAGATCAGCTAGAGAATAAGAATATATCAGTTTTGATACCTGGTTGTGGTAATGCCCATGAAGCTGCTTATGCCAATTCTATTGGTTTTGAGGATGTTCACATTCTTGATTTTGCAGAGCTTGCAATTCAGAATTTCATCAACAAACACCCGCAGTTTAAGAAAGATAATATACATATTGAGGATATATTTCTACACGCTAATAAGTATGATCTAATTATAGAACAAACTTTATTTTGTGCTATCGACCCTTTATTGAGGGAACTATATGCTCAAAAAATGTATGATTTACTGAAGGATGGGGCTAAGCTTGTCGGACTTTTATTTGATAAAGAATTTCCATCTGGTCCGCCATTTGGTGGTAATAAAGAGGAGTATTTATCATATTTCTCCCCTTTATTTAACATCAAAATTTTTGAAAAATGTTATAATTCTATTGAGCCTAGATCAGGCACTGAACTATTTTTTATTTTAGAGAAGAAATAATTTCTTCACTCATCGGATTAATATTTGAAGCAAAGTATTTTACTAATTGACCGTTTTCGTCAATTAGATACTTGTTGAAATTCCATTTCGGTGATTGATCATTCCATCCGTTCAAAGACTTATCAGATAACCACTTGTACAAATCACAAGCATTTTTACCTGTAACATCTACCTTTTCATACATTTGAAAGCTCACACCATAATTCTTTTGACAAAAACTTGCAATCTCTTCATTACTACCAGGCTCTTGCCCGCCAAAATTATTAGAAGGGAATCCGATAATAACTACTTTATCACCATGCAACTTATTCAACTGTTCTAAATCTTTATACTGTTTAGTATAACCGCATTCAGAAGCTGTATTGACGATTAATACTTTCTTGCCTTTGTATTTACTGAAATCAATGATATCTCCATTGATGCTTTTCATTTTAAAGTCGTAAAAACTTTTGTTGCTAGACATATTGTTTTTATTTTTTTCAAAAGGTTTACTTTTGATCTCATTGGTACCAAAGCAGCCACCTAAGATCATTAAAAATGGTAAAAATAGTTTCATTGTGTATTTAATTTATTTCTCTAACAACTAATAGCTATAGTTGTTTTTCAGTATTTGAGGTATTTGAAGGATTAGTCGCAGACAATCTCTTCTTTTCAGATCGTTTAGCTTTTCTAATTTCTTTTTTAGCCTTTCTAATTTCTTTGTAAGCTTTAATTTCTTTTATTCTGATGGTTCTCTGTTTTATCTCTCTCTCCATTCGTTCAGTTACACCCACACTTTCTTTAACACCTTTGAATATAGCTTTCCATATATATCCAAAAAAGCTATAGTCTTTTTGATAATTAATATTAAATCTCGGATGTATTGTTTTACCATTAAACTTTGGGTTATCATTATTGAGCAGCACAGAATTCGCTAAAAATGAAAACCATCCATTTTTCTTGAATTTATTTTCCTCAGTGTTTTTCTCTAAAATTCTTACTCTTAAATTATTATATAGCATGGTAATACTCGAATGCATTTTGGTTTTGTCACCTTGCATTGTGAATTTTAAATTTCGCATATCACAATTTGCTACCTCTAATAATGATAAGTTAGCAAGTATTGGATTCAAGTCTTTAAGGTTATAATTCTTTATACTTCCTTTAACAAAAAATGGTTGATCTTTATCGAGATAATCAAGTGTGAATATTAATTTTGTTAATGCTTTTTTATTTAATAAACTTTCAATTTCAATACCAACTTTTTGATTGTTTTTTAATCTGTCAAGGTCATTAGTAAAATTATTAATAGTACCATTTAATGAATTAAAGCTTATATTCCAGATATAAGAAGTTCTTTGATCCTTTTCAGAATAATTTAGTTCAGAATTTTTAATTATTACTTTATTAAAACTAAACGGAATTTTAATGTCACATACTAATTCAGACGGGAAACGTCTTATTTTATTAGGTTCGTAGGCGATTTGTTTGTTTTGAAATATTTGAGAATTTAATTTATTGATTTGAATTAAATCACCCGACAGTTTTTGTTCATAAAATAATTTCTTAAAGTTAATACCAGTTAATTTAGCCTCTCTTACATACAGATCAATTCTAGTTTTTCTATAACCATTTCTAGATTTAAAATTTTCTAAATCATTTAATGGAACAATTTTGAAATTATATAATTCAATAGAAGAGCTAGCAGTGCTTGCAACAACTTCTTCAAACTGCATTTTATTTACTGAATCTCTTAAATTTAATGAATAGTTTTTTATAGACACTTTAATGTCATCAGAATAAAATGGCCTCTCTATATTATTTTTTGAACTAGAATCGACTGTTAAATTTCTAACTTTAAAATAGGCTAAGAATAATTTATGACTCTTTCGTTTACTAAGGCTATCACTTATAAATTCAAAATTTATATTCTTTAAATTTATTTGATCTATTTG
>JBKCCA010000061.1:0-4992 GCA_046305595.1 bacterium | reverse complement strand
TGTATCTTCTTTATATCCCCACCATCCAGCGAAACGAGGAGTATCGGGGTTGTTAGAATGTTTTTCGTGAACGAAGATGCCTGAGATACCACCCGGACTCGAGTTCAAATATTTATATGAACACCAAACCGCGAAGTCAACATTCCAATCGTGTAATTTCACGGGCACATTTCCTGCGCAATGCGCTAAATCAAATCCGCAATATGCACCTACTTCATGTGCTTTCTCTGTGATCTCTTGCATCGGATATAATTGTCCGGTGTAGTAATTCACACCACCCATCATCACCAATGCCAACTCTGCTCCATGCTTTTCTATACTTTCTAAAATATCTTCTTTGCGTAATGTATATTCACCTTCACGAGGTTTTAATTCTATGATTGCTTGCTCTGGATGGAAGCCATGATGTTTCACTTGTGATTCCATCGCATACTGATCTGATGGAAATGCACCTGCTTCCATAATGATTTTGTATCGATCTTTAGTAGGTCGATAAAAACTCACCATCATCAAATGCAAATTCACTGTTAATTGATTCATCGCCACTACTTCATTTGCATTAGCTCCAACAATTTTCGCTAAGCTTTCTTTCGTAGTTTTTTGATAATACATCCATGGGGTCTTTGATTTGAAATGTCCTTCAACACCAAACTCTTCCCAATTATTTAATTGCTCTAAAACGTAATCTTTTGTTTTCTTTGGTTGTAAGCCTAATGAATTTCCACAGAAATAAATAGCTTGCTTTCCTTCATGTTTCGGAAACAAAAACTGTGATCTAAATTGATGTAATTTATCTTCTTGATCTTTACGTTGTGCGTATTCTAATGTATTATCGTATGGCATATTATAAAAATATTTTTCTATCTAATCCTAACCACTCTAAAGCTGTACCTGAATTCAAACGTTCTTTTATATCGTTCGTATAAGGCATACTCTCTATTAATTTACCGGGTTCTAATTCACCTAATGGAAATGGGTAATCTGTTCCTAATGCTAATTGATTAGGTCCGAATAAATTCAATAAATAATCTAACATCATTGGGTCATGCACCAAGGTATCGATGTAAAATTTATTTAAGTATTCTCTCGGATTTATTTTGTTATCAATCGCAACTAAATCGGGGCGAACATTGAAACCATGTTCAATTCTACCGATAGTTGCAGGGAAAGAACCGCCACCGTGTGCAAATGCTACACGTAGTTTCGGGAACTTCTCAAATATACCTCCAAAAATCATTGAGCATATTGCAAGCGAAGATTCTGCAGGCATGCCTACTAACCATGGCAACCAATACTTTTGCATTTTCTCTTTCGCCATCATATCCCAAGGGTGAACAAAAATTGCAGCTCCTAGTTTTTCTGCTTCTTCATAAAAAGGGTAGAAGTGTTCATCATTCAAATTTAAATCATTCACGTGTGAACCTATTTGAACTCCTGCTAATCCTAGTTCTTTTACCGAACGATGTAATTCTTTTACGGCTAAATCTATGTCTTGTAGAGGGATGGTAGCTAAGCCGACAAATCTCTTCGGATAGCGACGAACAACATCGGCAATATGATCGTTTAAAAACTTCGAAACCTCTAATGCATCTTGAGCCTTTGCCCAATAAGAAAACATTACAGGTATTGTAGAAAGTACTTGAACATCTATATGATGATGATTACACTCTTTAATACGCGCATCAGCATCCCAGCAATTATCTTGAATCTCTCTGAAAAATTTATCGTCTTGCATCATCCTAGCACAACAAGGCTTGTGATGATCTAAATGTATGAACCCACCATATCCGAATTTCTCAGCCCAACGAGGCATGTGTTCGGGGATGATGTGGGTGTGAATGTCTATGCGCATATTTTTATTGAAATGTAGGATGTAGAATGTAGGATGTAAAATTAATTCTACATCCTACATTCTACAATCTAAATTATTTTTTAACGGGTGGTTCCATCACACTCCCACAATGATTACAAACTCTCTTATCTTCTGATGAATAAAAGCGTTCCATCACTGGTGGTAACTGTGCTACTATATCTGTCAATTCAAAATACTCTTCGTATAATTTCTCATTACACTTTTCGCAGAACCATAAAAAGCCGTCGATCTCTTTATTCTCACGAACTTTTTCAATGACTAATCCTACAGTGTTTGCTGGCCTTTGCGGTGAGTGTGGATTTTTAGGTGGCAATAAAAACATTTAGCCTTCATTAATAGGGATGTCAACTATCTTGCCATCTTCTACGATTCTTAAAACCATATCTCCTTCAATCTGAAGATATAATTCTTCGCTTTCATTATAGTGAAAATCTTTTCTAGAATTCGGACCGCCGACAACCATCACAATAAAGTTCTCAGCATCTTTATATACTTGTTGATTACCTACAGGTGGTTTTAATAAATGCCTGTTCTCATCAATCCATTTTTTAAAATTAAAGGGACGTTGAATTGCCATAATGTTTTGTATTTTTTGTAAAGGTAATGTTTGCAAAATGCTTTACAAAGCTTTTAAACCTGCTTTTTTCATTTCTTCATATCAGTCATTTCGGTATCTTTGAGCAAATATTGATTATGAATTTAGACTTAAGTGGTAAAAGAGCATTGGTATGTGGTAGTACTCAGGGTATTGGTAAAGCCATTGCCGTTGAATTAGCTAAACAAGGCGCTGCTGTGACATTGTTTGCCAGGAACGAACAAGCTTTAAAAGAAGTACTTGCAGAGTTACCTGGTAATGCAAAACATGAATATATCGTTGGAGATTTCTCTGAATCTAAAAATGTTAAAGCGAAAGCTGAATCATACATAGCCGAAAATCCGATAGATATATTGGTGAATAATACTGGCGGGCCACCAGCTGGTGCGATTGCAGAGGCTGAACCTTCAGCATTCATCGCTGCTTATCAATCACATCTTCTAAGTAATCATGTTTTAGCTCAATTGGTTTTACCTCATATGAGTAAAAATAAATGGGGCAGAATTATCAATGTAGTTTCTACATCTGTGCGCCAACCATTAAAAGGATTAGGTGTTTCAAATACTACACGTGCTGCTGTTGCAGGCTGGGCGAAGACTTTAAGTTTCGAAGTAGCAAAACATGGTATCACCGTTAATAATGTTTTACCTGGTGCAACGAAAACTATTAGATTAGAAAATATTATTCAAGGTAAAGCTTCAAAAACGAATTCAGTAGTTGATGAAGTAGAAAAAGAAATGCTAGCAGAAATTCCTGCTGGTAGATTTGGTACTGCAGAAGAGATCGCTGCATTGGCAGCATTTTTAGCATCTCCATCGGCAGCATATATAAACGGACAAAGCATAGCGGTTGATGGTGGAAGAACATCCGCATTTTAACATATGATATATTTAAAAAACTACATCAATGGTGAACTCATTGAGCCATTGAAAAAACAATATTTAGAAAACATAGATCCTTCGAAAGGTACTGTTTTTTCAATGATTCCAGACTCTGATGCATCTGATGTTCAGCTGGCTGTTGCTGCTGCTAAAGAGGCTGAAAATGATTGGGCAAATATGCATTATGAGAAACGTGCACAATACATTGAAGCTATTGCTAAAGGTATTGAACGCAGACTCGATGAATTTGCAAAAGCTGAATCACTCGATAATGGTAAGCCTATTAAATTAGCTACCAGAGTTGACATACCTCGTGCGGTTTCTAACTTTAGATTTTTCGCAACAGCAATTCAACAACAATCATCCGAATCTCATTATATGGAAGGCATCGGCATCAACTATACTTTACGCAGACCTATTGGTGTGGTTGCTTGTATCTCTCCATGGAATTTACCTTTGTATTTATTCAGTTGGAAAATTGCACCAGCGTTAGCGACTGGTAATTGTGTGATCGCAAAGCCATCTGAAATTACTCCTTACACTGCGTATTTATTATCTGAAGTTTGTATTGAAGCTGGCTTGCCTAAGGGTGTTTTGAATATCGTACACGGACTTGGGCAAAAAGTAGGGGATGAGATTAGCAGAAATAAAGATATAAAAGCGATATCATTCACAGGCGGAACTGCAACAGGCAGAACCATTGCAAGCATTGCTGCGCCTATGTTTAAGAAGTTATCACTTGAATTAGGAGGCAAGAATCCGAATATCATTTTCGCCGATTGTGATTTCGATGAAATGATAAAAACAAGTGTTCGTTCATCGTTCGAAAATCAGGGACAAATTTGTTTATGTGGCTCTAGAATATTTGTGGAACGAAGTATTTACGATAAGTTCAAGCAAGCTTTTGTAGAGCGTGTAAAATCTTTAAAGATTGGTGAACCTTCTTCGGATGTTAACATCGGGGCAATCGTATCAAAAAATCATTACGAAAAAATTCTATCATATATTGAAATAGCAAAAGAAGAGGGTGGTACTATTTTAGCAGGCGGACATGCTGTAAAAATAGAGGGAGAATTTGCAAACGGATTTTATATAGCACCTACGGTTATTGAAGGCTTAGCGTATGACTGCCGTACGAACATGGAAGAAATTTTCGGTCCGGTTGTGACCATCATGCCTTTCGATACAGAAGAAGAAGTATTGCATTATGCAAACGCAACTGAATACGGATTAGCAGCAACGATCTGGACGAACGATTTAAATCGTGCACATCGCATGGCAGAAAAAGTACAGTCGGGAATTATCTGGATCAACACTTGGTTATTACGTGATTTACGTACACCATTTGGCGGCATGAAAAACTCAGGCGTAGGCAGAGAAGGTGGATGGGAAGCGATAAGGTTTTTCACGGAACCGAAGAATGTTTGTATTAAGTATAGCGTATAGCGTATTACGATATACGCATTTTACAAAAGTTTAACTATAATAATTTATTTTCGCAATACGCAATACGCAATACGCTGTACGCGATACGAAAACAATTAGTATTATCTCTAATTTTAAATATATGTCAATCATAAACTCAAGCAAAGCACCTGAACCCGTTGGTTTGTACCCGCATGCGCGTAGGGTAGGTAATTTAT
>JBKCCA010000060.1:0-2508 GCA_046305595.1 bacterium | reverse complement strand
TACTAGGTAGTAAATTTTGAGATTATAACATTACATTAACATTAATATAAAAAAGAGGCGTTGTATGACGCCTCTTTTTTTATTACCTTTAAAAAGAAAGAAACAATTGCAAATAGCATTAGCTTATCCGTTCTAGCTACTAGCTACTAGCTACTACATTACTAAAAATGAATACATTTTTCAACCTCAAAGAAATCTTCTCCGTCAGCATGGTGCTTTTCGCCATCATCGACATTCTCGGTTCTATACCGGTGGTGATTCAGTTGCGTAATAAAGCGGGGCATATACAGTCGGGTAAAGCGACAATTGTTGCGATGATTTTGATGATTGTGTTTTTGTTTTTTGGTGAGCTCTTATTAAGCATCATCGGACTCGATATTTCATCGTTTGCGATTGCGGGTTCATTGGTAATTTTCTTCATTGCATTAGAGATGGTGCTCGGTGTAAACTTCTTCAAAGAAGAAGCACCTGAATCAAGCTCTATCGTTCCCCTCGCCTTCCCTATCATTGCAGGCGCAGGTACTATGACTACTCTTCTATCTTTAAAATCAGAATACGATACTCAGAATATTATTATTGGTATTTTGATCAATATGCTTTTTGTGTATGCAGTTTTGAAAAACACGATACGCATTGAAAAGATTCTCGGCAAAACCGGATTACAAATTTTAAGAAAAGCGTTTGGGATTATATTATTGGCGATAGCGATTAAGCTATTCCGTCACAACACTGGACTTTGATAGTAAGTTAGTAGGCTAGTAGGCTAATAGGCTAGTGCTAGTGACTAGTAACTAGTGACTAGTGAAATCTATGTGCTAATTTTGAAATTCGCACATCGGAATACGGAATACGAAATACGCTTCTGCGTTCTCTGCATGCCCCTGCGCTCTCTGCGTGGAAAAACCCTCCTAATCTCTCACAATTCCCCAGTTTGTAACACACATTTTATACAAATCTCCCCCTCCCATGCATTATCTTGCATCAAACTCTAACAAAGAACAAATGAAAACAAAATCACTTTTACTTGCACTTACATTAACGGTAATGTCGGCAAGCCTTATGGCTCAATCGGTTGATGATATCATCAACAAACTTTATGAAAACACTGGTGGTAAAGCAAAGTGGGAAGCTTTGAAAGGTGTGCAGTATTCTGCGAAAGTTAATCAAGGTGGTATGGAAATTCCTTTAGAAATTATTCAACTAAAAGATGGCAGACAGTGTACTAAAATTTCTTTCCAAGGTAAAACTATTAAGCAAGGTGTTTACGATGGTACTACTCTTTGGTCACATAATTTCATGAACATGAAAGCTGAGAAAAGTGATGCGGAAGCTACTGAGAATTACAAGAAAAATATTGGCGAATTCCCTGATCCATTTTTAGATTATAAAAGCCGTGGTTGGAAAGCTGAATTAGTAGGTAAAGAAAGTGTTGATGGTGCAGAAGCTTATAAAATTAAATTAACGAAAAAGCCTATAATGGTTGATGGCGTTGAGACTGAGAATGTATCTTATTATTTCATCGACATCGAAAGTGGTGTTACGGTGATGCAAGAATCTGAAATAAAGGAAGGTCCGGGTAAAGGCCAAATCTCTCAAATTAAAATGAGTGATTACCAAGAGGTAGATGGATTGATGTTCCCATTCTCAATTTCACAAGGTGTGAAAGGTCAAGGTTCACAACCTGTAGTAATAAGTTCAGTTAAGTTGAACCCTACAATTGATGATTCAGAATTCAAATATCCAGAAGGTCAATAAAAAATATTTATGAAGAATTTTCTAAAATACATTCTAGTTCTAGGTGTATGCTCAAACTCTTTTGCGCAAACGCCAGCACAACTAGAAGCCACCAAAAAAGGCAAAGATCTTTTTGGTGATTTAAAAGCTAGACATATAGGTCCGGCGCTGATGAGCGGACGTGTTACCGATCTCGAAACGCACCCAAAAAATGATCGTATCATTTACATCGGTACTGCCGGTGGTGGTGTTTGGAAATCACAAAATGGTGGCGCTACTTTCAAATCTATTTTCGACGATTATTGCCAATCAATTGGTGCGGTTGAAGTTGATCCGAATGACCCTGATAATACGGTGTGGGTGGGTACTGGTGAGGTCTGGACACGTAATAGTGTTTCAGTCGGCGACGGATTGTATCGCACAAAAGATGGTGGTTCTTCTTGGGAGAAAATCGCTTTCGAAAAGTCTGAAAGAATTTCAGGTATACAAGTAAATCCTAAGAACTCTAACGAAGTTTACGTTGCAGTACTCGGTCCGCTTTGGAGCAACAGCGATGAACGTGGTTTATATAAAACTTCGGATGCTGGTAAAACATGGACGAAGCTTTTATTTGTAGATCAAACTACTGGTTGCAGTGATTTACAATTAGACCCTGAAAACCCTTCGGTGATTTACGCATCGTTCTGGGAATTCAGAAGATCACCATGGTCATTTAGTTCTGGTGGTGATAAAAGTGCTTTGTATAAATCGACTGATGCAGGTAAAACATGGAAT
>JBKCCA010000059.1:0-1209 GCA_046305595.1 bacterium | reverse complement strand
CCTAAGACCGCTGCTCTTAATGCATTGCCACCAATAGAACGATGTCTTTTTTCAAAACGAGTTATACTATTACCTTCAAAACTCGAATCTTTTTCTAAAATATTTTTTAAAATAGTAACATGAGCAATATCAGAAAGGGAGTCACGAGTATTTGTAATTTTTCTAGCTTTTATTACGGATGTTGCTAACTTTTTTTCAGTATCGAGCAAAATACCAAGTATAAAATCATTCCCAATTATTTTACCTAATCTGATAATTGTTTTTGCTCTCCAAGATGGCTTTGGCATCTGATTTATATTCATTCCGTTTTTAGAAAGAAATGCCTTCGCATGGCTAGCTTCAATTGCACTCATCTTTTTGAATATTTTCGCACTAAGTTCATTCTCTTCTTTTGTAGCTAAATAAGCGTAAAGAAAACTGGCATCAACTTCTGTTTGAATATTCTGGAGACTTATCATATAGCTTTATATAAATGGAAGTAATTTTTTAATGAGATTAAATTTTGATTGGGTATACGGACTGTATTTAATGCTACTTTCGAACCAATTGTATTTTTCTAGAACACCTTTATAATGTGAGAATGCTCTAAAGCCTGCTTCAGAGTGGTATGAACCTATACCGCTATCTCCAACACCACCAAAAGGTAAATTAGAATTACTGATATGCATAACACTATCGTTTACACAGCCACCTCCAAATGATATTTCTTCTAATATTTTATTTTTCTGAGATTCATTCGTTGTATATACATACAATGATAATGGTTTCGCTTTCGATTTGATTTTTGCTATTGCATCGTTTAGATCTTCGTATTCTAATACGGGTAAAATCGGACCGAAAATTTCATCTTTCATGACTTCATCATCGAAACTTACATTTTCTAAAATGGTAGGTTCAATGACTCTGTTTTGTTCATCTACTTTACCACCATAATATATTTTATCTTGATCTATTAATTTATTTAATCTGCTTAGATGATTATCGTTAATAATTTGAACATAGTTATCATTTTCAATTTTATAATCTGCTTTTTTTATTTCTTCAACTAATGCATTTAAATATTCATCTTTTATTGTTTTGTGAATCATTAAATAATCAGGTGCAATACATGTTTGTCCGGCGTTTAAAAACTTAGACCAAACTAATCTCTTAGCTGATAATTTTATGTTGGCTGATTCGGTGATGATAGCCGGACTTTTACCACCAAGT
>JBKCCA010000058.1:0-1861 GCA_046305595.1 bacterium | reverse complement strand
TGCAATCATGTTCATAGGTTGGGAAGGTGTAGGTTTGTGTTCATATTTATTAATCGGATTTTGGTATAAAAATGAATCATATAACAATGCAGCTAAAAAAGCATTTGTAATGAATAGAATTGGAGACCTTGCTTTTTTATTAGGCATGTTCTTAATCTTTACTACATTCGATTCAATAAATTACAGTAATGTATTTGCACAAGCTGCTGGTTTCAACTCTGGAGATTCAACACTAACAACAATAGCAATTTTATTATTTATAGGTGCGATGGGCAAGAGTGCTCAGCTACCATTATATACTTGGTTACCTGATGCGATGGCTGGCCCAACACCGGTTTCTGCATTAATACACGCAGCAACCATGGTTACTGCAGGTATCTACATGATAGCGAGATCAAGTATCATATATGTATTGGCACCAGTGGCAATGGATTTAGTTGCAATCATCGGAATGCTAACTGCGGTATGGGCAGCATTAATTGCATTAACACAAACAGATATTAAAAAAGTATTGGCTTACTCAACAGTGAGTCAAGTAGGTTATATGTTCGTAGCATTAGGTGTGGGTTCTTTCACAGGAGCTGTATTCCATTTAATGACACACGCTTTCTTTAAAGCATTATTATTCTTAGGTGCAGGCAGTGTAATTCACGCAATGAGTGGTGAGCAAGATATGAGATCGATGGGCGGACTTAAAAAGAAATTACCTATTACATTTTTAACAATATTAATTGGAACATTAGCGATTGCAGGAGTACCACCATTTGCTGGCTTCTTCTCTAAAGATGAAATTTTAGCTGCAAGTTTTGGTTACTCAATTCCAGTATTTATTGTAATGTCATTTACATCTGTGTTGACTGCTTTCTACATGTTCAGAATGTTATTCTTAACATTTTACGGTAGCTTCAGAGGTACGAAAGATCAAGCACATCATCTACATGAAAGTCCGAAGAATATGACCATACCATTAATGATACTTGCTGTATTATCAACAGTATCAGGTTTCATTGGATTGCCAGAAATATTCTCAGAACATCATTCACTAAAAGAATATTTACAAGGTTCGTTTATTTTATCAGATGCGAAATTTAGTTTAGATCATCCTTCACATACTTTAGAATATTCAACAATTTCAGTATCAATAATTTTAGTAGGAGCAATCTTCTTATTTGCTAAAAACAGATATGATAAGAATGAGTATTTGTTACCACAAGAAGAGTCTAGTATGAGTTTCATACAAAGAATTTCTTATCGCAAGTTTTATATTGATGAATTTTATAATGCAATAATTACACAGCCATTAAATAAATTATCAGTTTGGTTCTATCAAACAATTGACAAATCTGGCATTAATGGCATAGTGAATTTAGTAAGTAAAATTACAGTAGAGGGTTCTAAGAATTTAAGAACTATTCAAACTGGCTATACAGGCTTCTACCTTTTTGCAATGGTAGCTGGCATAATAATTATTTTGTTGTTGAATTTTATTTTGAGCTAATAGATCAATGATTACACTAATACTTTTAACCTTACCTGTTATTGCAGCTTTAGCCACTTGGTATGCACCAAATGGTAAAGCTAAAAATGTTGCATTAGCATTTACATTGGCTGAGCTAGGTGTAGCATTGTATGCTATGTCGCAACATGTAGCTGACTCGAGCAGTCAGTTTGTTTTTGATAGAAGCTGGATTAGTTCTTTAGGAATTAGATTTAAAATCGGCATGGATGGAATAAGCTTATTGTTAGTATTGCTAACAACATTCTTATATCCATTGATTGTATTGTCAACTTCTAAGAGAGCAATTAAAAACGAAAATACATTTTATGCTTTGATGCTATTTATGCAAGCTGGCTTAATTGG
>JBKCCA010000057.1:0-12789 GCA_046305595.1 bacterium | reverse complement strand
GTCTACAATTTATAGATTAATTCAAGAAGGCAAACTACACACAAAATAAAAGTGGAGCCTTATTACCTCATTTTTCTTAATTCTATTTTCGTATTTTAATTACTCCTTTATTTTCTCAACAAATAAAGCCTAAAATCACTTTAAAATTTTAACACCCTCCCAGTAAATAAATTCCTACTCTTATATTAATAATTCTTAAATATTTAGCAGATATAGATTAAAAATCTAAAATATTTCCAATTCTCTTTCTTATAAAACTATTAAAAAAGGCTAAAATCAACGTTTTTAAAACTTATTTAAAAAAAAATTAAAAATAGTTAGTGTATTAAGTACACTTTCCCTATATTCGTATTATAAATTTATAAAACATAAATTATTTACGACATGAAAATTGGCATTAACGGATTCGGAAGAATAGGCAGACTAGTATTTAGAGCTGCTATAGAAAGAGAAGATATAGAAATAGTTGGTATCAATGATTTAGTAGATGCAGACTATATGGCTTATATGTTGAAGTATGATTCAACACATGGCAGATTTGAAGGAGAAGTAAGAGTGGAAGAAGGTTATTTGATAGTAAGAAATCAAAAGATTAGAATAACAGCAGAGAAAGATCCATCGAATTTAGCATGGGACAAAATTGGTGCTACACATATAGTAGAGAGTACAGGTTTATTTTTAGATAAGGAGAAAGCAAGTTTACATTTAAAAGCTGGGGCGAAGAAAGTAATCATATCTGCACCGGCAAAAGATGATACTCCTACATTTGTAATGGGAGTAAATAATGATGCATATCAAACTGACATGGATATTATTTCTAATGCATCATGTACTACTAATTGTTTAGCTCCTTTAGCAAAAGTTATTAATGATAATTTTGGTATCGAAGAGGGTCTGATGACTACTATACATGCAGTAACTGCTACACAAAAAACAGTTGACGGCCCCTCAGCTAAAGACTGGAGAGGCGGTAGAGGAGCATATCAAAATATTATACCATCATCTACTGGTGCTGCAAAAGCAGTCGGATTAGTAATACCATCATTAAAAGGTAAATTAACAGGCATGAGTTTTAGAGTACCTGTACCTAATGTTTCAGTAGTAGACTTAACTTGTAAATTACAAAAAGAGGCAAGCTATGAAGAAATAAAGCAAGCTATAAAATTAGCATCTGAAACAAATTTAAAAGGCATATTAGGGTATACAGAAGACCCAGCTGTATCTAGTGATTTTATGGGTGATGCAAGAACAAGCATATTTGATGCAGAAGCTGGAATTATGCTTAGCAATAAATTTGTAAAACTTGTTGCATGGTATGATAACGAATGGGGTTATTCAAACAAGTTAGTTGACTTGATGCAATATGTACATGAAAGAGATCAAGAGCTATTAGAAGTAATAGCATAAAAATATTTAAGATGCTTAGTGTTTGTAGTATAAATTGGGTTTGAACAGGTGGTTCAAGCCCTTTTTTTATTTAACAATAATTAAGAATAATAATTATTCAGTTTATTATTACTAATTTAGATTATATGTCAATAATTATAAAAGGAATCGGTTCTTACATACCAAAGAATGAAATTAAAAATGAAGATTTTTTTCAACATGAATTTCGTTCAGAAGATGGTCAATTATTACCACAAGGTAATGAAACTATCATCAGAAAATTTAAAGATATAACAGGTATAAATGCAAGAAGATATGCTGATGATAATATGCTAACATCAGAGATGGGTACAAAAGCAGCATTATTAGCTATAGAAGATGCAGGTATAGATGTTAATGCAATTGATGCAGTCATATTCGCACATAATTTTGGAAACATTCCGAAAGAAACTGTACAAACAGATGTATTACCATGTCTTGCAACCAGAGTAAAGCACGATTTAAAAATCACTAATGTTGATTGTGCTGCATTTGATATAATTTTCGGTTGCCCCGGATGGATACAAGGTGTAATACTTGCTAGGCAATATATACTAGCAGGTGATGCAAAAAATGTTTTAGTAATTGGTGCAGAATCTTTATCTAGAGTTGTAGATCCTTTTGATAGAGATTCGATGATTTATTCGGATGGTGCTGGTGCAAGTATTATTTCGTTATCTGATGATGAAAGTGCTGGCATTTTATCAGTGGCGAGTCAAACCTTTGCTGATGAAGAGGCATTTTATCTATTCTTCGGACATTCGTATAAAGAAGACTACACTCCTGAAACAAGATACATTAAAATGCATGGTAGAAAAATCTACGAATTTGCATTGAATAATGTACCATTAGCTATGAAAAAATGTTTAGATAAAGCAGGTGTTGAGATAAAAGATTTGCATAAAATTTTCATTCACCAAGCGAATGAGAAAATGGATGAAGCAATTATAGAACGTTTTTACAAACTTTATAACATCGAAGACATCCCTAAAAACATAATGCCTATGAGTATTCACGAATTAGGTAATAGTTCAGTAGCAACAGTACCTACATTATATGATTTAGTGAAAAGAAATACAATTGAAGATCATCAAATCCAAAAAGGTGATGTAGTATTATTAGCTTCTGTAGGTGCAGGAATGAGTATAAACGCCATTGTTTACAAAGTTTAAACATTATAAACACTCAATTTTAGGTAAGATTACATACATTAAGTCTCTGTAACACTTGTATTTATTGAGATTTTCACACAGTGTTAATAATTTTTTCTATATAGCGCTTGATTATATCAGATTTTACTTCTTCTTTTATGTAATAGAATCAAGCGTTTCGAGAGAAATTAAAAATTAAAACATAAGTATTAACTAAAATTCACTCAACAATTATGAACAAAGCAGAATTAATTGAAGCAATGGCTTCAGGTGCAAAATTAACAAAAGCAGATGCTGGTAGAGCTTTAGATGCATTTTTAGAGGCAACTACTAAGACATTAAAAAAAGGTGATAAACTTACATTAGTAGGTTTTGGAACTTGGTCAGTAACTAAGAGACCTGCAAGAACAGGACGTAACCCTAAAACTGGTAAAGCAATTAAAATTGCTGCTAAGAAGGTTGCTAAATTCAAAGCTGGTGCTGCATTAGCAAAAGTTGTTAACAAGTAATCTTTGTTAATGAATAAAAAAAAGACCCGAAAATTTCGGGTCTTTTTTTTTTACCATCCGTATGGATGTAAATCTATAGTGCTTGGGTGTCGAGTTGGTTGAATACTCAATACTGGCACCTTTGAATGATTTATTAATTGTTGAGCAGTAGGTCCCATGATAAAATCTACTACATCTTCATTCTCCATATCAGCCATTACTAAAATCAAATCCACCTCTTGATCTTTAGCACATTTTAATATTTCTTTGGCTGCATTACCTTGAGTTAAAAACAATCTATTTGGTATTTTATTTTCATCAACAATTGCTTTGATTTGTGCAGCTTCTCTTTCAATTTTTTGTAAGTGCGCATCTTCCACTTCAGTATCTATACCCAAAGTAATTAACTCTGCATTAAACCATTTAGCATAGTTTATAGCAAACTTAACTTTCTGTCTTGAATATGGATCATCTTTAAATGGCATTAGTATTTTACGAATTCCATTTTCTGACATTTTATTTTGAACTGACAATACCGGGCAATTAACTTCAGAAATAACTCTAACTGCATTGCTACCAATAATGAATTCTCTAAAACCACTCACACCATGGGTGCTCATTACAATTAAATCAAACTTATTTTCATTTGCATAGTCTGTCAATACCCTGTGACTTCTTCCAAACTCTACATGTGTAGAAATTTTAATTTGATACTTTTGTTCTAAGGATGTTGCAAGCTCAGAAATTTGTTTAGATTTTATAGCAAGCATATCAACCTCTCTTTGAATAATTTCTTCGGTATTCAAATAAAAATCACCTGGTACTGCCATGGTTAACAACTCTTCAATTACATGAAATAAATGAATATTAGAGCCATGAATACTTGCTATGTTAACTGCATAATCAATAGCATAGAGAGATAACTCTGAAAAATCTGTAGGTATTAAAATTTTCTTGATTTCCATATTTAGTTATTGTTTACACAATTATACTATCATATTTACGGAAAAAATATGATAATAGTCATTTATATCTACAAAAATTTAGTTGAATTATAAAAATAAAAATTGATATTTATAAATAATTAAAAACCAATACAATGAAAAAAACCTTTACTTTATTTTTCGCAATTTTAGGTGTTTCAATCTCTTCTATTGCGCAAACTACTTTCAATGATGATTTTGAAAGTTATACTGTCGGTTCAAAATTAGGACCACAATCAATCAACTGGACAACTTGGAGCAGCGCCGATGGTGGAACAGAAGATGTAAACGTTGTTAACAACGATGCTAAAAGCGGTACTAAATCAATTTACTTTAACTCTACCAGCACAAATGGAGGTCCGGCTGATGTTGTATTACCATTTGGTGGCGTTTATAACACTGGTAATTTCAAATTCACTTCATGGTTTAAAGTACCAACTGGTAAATCTGCTTACTTTAATTTTCAAGGTGCTGCAGTAATTGGTACAACATGGGCGATGGATTGTTATATGAATGCTGATGGTACACTTCAAATTGGAAATGCTACTAATTTATTCTTAACAGGAAATTATCCACAAGGTACTTGGTTTGAACTTAGAGCAGAAATTAATTTAAATGCTAACCAATGGTCTATGTACGTAGACTCTGTATTAGTAGGTACTTTTACGAATAACATTAACCAAATAGCTTCTATCGACTACTACCCTGCCAATGCTCAAGCATCATTTTGGGTTGATGATGTATCTTATCAGTATACACCATATGTAGCACCTTCAGTGAATGCTGCTTTGTATTCATTTTCTATGCAAAATGGATTAGTCGGACAAAACAGAAATCCGAAGGTTGTTATTAGAAACCTTGGTCAAACTGCCATACAATCGTTTGATTTAAAAGTGAAATATAATGATGATTCAATAACTAAAAACATCACTAACATCAATGTAGCTGCTCTGGCAACATATGATGTCACAATTCCTGAAACATTCGTCTTGGCGACAGGCAGTAATAATGCAATTGCGAGCATCACAAATGTGAATGGTAATGGAAATGACGGTGACCAAACTGATGATAATAAATCAATAGTTATAAATCCGATTGTTGCTGCAGAAGGCAAAATGCTTTTAGCAGAAGAAGCAACAGGTACTTGGTGTCAATGGTGCCCACGTGGTGCTGTCTTTATGGATTATATGCAAAAGAGCTATGATGGATATTTCGCAGGTGTTGCTGTTCATAATAATGACCCAATGGTTTATACTGAATATGATGCTGCTGTATCATCATACGTACCAGGTTACCCTAGTGTAATTATGGATAGAACTACCATTATTGACCCAAGTGATATGGAAGCTGATTTTGCTTCTAAGATTACGGTTGCTCCATCCGTATCAATTTTAAACGGTGCTACTTATGATGCTACTACTCGTACATTAAAAGTTTCTTTAAGCTCTAAAATGAACAAAGATATTTCAGGTAATTACAAAGTAACTTGTATTTTAACTGAAGACAGTGTTCGCGGTACTGGTACTGGCTATAACCAAGCGAATGCTTATGCTGGTGGTAATAATGGTGTGATGGGTGGATATGAGTTATTATCAAACCCTGTACTTGCAAGCAGAATGATTTACGATCATGTTGGTAGAATTATTTCTCCAAGCTTTACAGGTTATGAAAATGCTTATGGTGCAACTACTGATAGTGGTATTACTGTAACTCATACTTTAACTTTTACATTACCTGCAACATGGAAAGAAAATAAATTACATATCATTGGTGCTATCTTCGATGAAAATAATTTATCAGTAAATGCAAGCATGTCAACAATTGCTGAAGCAGTTGCTAATGGTTATGTTAGTGGTACTGAAATTGGAGGTAACTTTGTTGGTGTTGAAAATTTATTAGGTCCTGATGCTATTCGCCTCGCTCCTAACCCAGCAAATCAAATTAGCAATATTTTAATTGACCTAAATTCAGAAGCTAATGTTTCAGTTGAAATTTATTCAATTACTGGGGCATTAATTAGTTCTAAAAATTACGGTGAATTGAATGGTTCTTTTCAATTACCAATTAATACATCTGAATTAAATTCAGGTATGTACTTAGTGAATGTGAAAATTGGAAATGAATTAAAAGTTTTGAAATTAGCAAAGAATTAATTTTATAATGTCAAAAAAAAAGCCCTCAATTGAGGGCTTTTTTTTTATTCAATAATTATTTTTTGATCGTATCGATAATCACTTGATTTTAATCTTAAAATATACATGCCTGGTATATTATGCTCAATATCTATTGAGCTTCGTTCGCTAGTAATCAAATTGTTTAATTCTATTCGTTTTACAACTTGTCCTAATAAGTTAATTAACTCCACTTCAAATTTATCGTTCTTTATCACATCAAATTCTAAAATAAATTTACCGGTATTCGGATTAGGTTTTACGATTGCATTGAAATAATTTGTTGTATAATTTACACTTGATAATAAAGCGAAAAACGAATCTGAAAAATTAGTACAAGTAGTGTCAGAATTTGCAACTTCTACCATGTAATTCCCTGTTACAAATATTTTCAATGTTCTATCGATTGCATTTGGTATCAGGGTGTCATTTAAATACCAACGATAACCTGCGGCAACATCCGTAGATAGAATAGAATCAGTTTGACTAATAGTTGGCTTAGCTGGTACTGTATTAAATAAAATATTTAAAGTATCTGAATACATCTTACAACTTGAACCATTATTTAGTTCGGCATGATAATTTCCACTTTGCATTGCAAAATAATTAGATTGAGTAGCGCCAGATAGTATTGTATTATTTCTATACCATTGAATATTTGCGGTAGAATTTATACTTAATACAGCCGTATCACCATCGCATAAATCGAATGCAGTATTATTTGTTATATATGCCTTAGCAGGTCTATCAAAACTTGTAATAACAAAATTAGAAGAAATACTTGAGCAATTATTTGAGTTAGTAACTTCTACATTATAAGTTCCTGCTTCTTTAACAATTAATGTAGATGAATTTGCATTAGGTATTAATATATTATTTCTATACCATTTGTAATTACTAGCAGAACTTGAGCTGATGATAATACTATCGCCACTACAAAATGTATTTGCCCCTGCGATACTAGGTATAGCCGGACTATTCAGTACAGTAGTAGTAATAGCTGCTGATTGAACACTACAAATTCCACTAGTTATTTCTACAACATAATCTCCAGCTTGAGAAGCAGTATATTTATGATTTATAGCATTTGGAATCAATTGATTATTTCTATACCATTTATAAGTATAATTTGGTAGAGAGTCAGTACTTAAAATAACATTACTTCCGAAGCAAAAAGTAGTACTACCTTGAGGCGTAATAGTTGCAATTAAATTTTGATTTTTAAATTTAAACATACCTCCAACAGTATTACTAGAATTAAATCCACCAGAGTACCCTGTGTTTTGATTATAAAATCTCACACAATTGTGTTGAAGATTATCTAAAACTGTCCAGGTTGCCCCTCCATCTTCTGTATATGCTGTACCGCTTGAGCCGGCAACAGCAGCTGATATATAATAAGTATTGGCTGTACCAGGAACATATGCAATAGAATTTTCGTTGCTTATCGCCGATAAATTATTTGTTAGTAATGTCCATGTTGTACCACCATTACTTGTTGAGTATAAAATTCCATTTTGAATTGGTGACAAACTATTGCAAATCATTATACCATTGTTTTGATCTTTGAAAGCAAGATCAACAATAAAACAATTTGCTGCTAGTGGTGTGGTTGTGACTGTCCAGTTTAAACCCTTATTCGTTGATTTATAAATTCTACCTTTTGTAGTTGTATACCAAACGGTATTACCTAAAACATGATAATATCCTATTGTACCATACTCATCTGCAGCAAGTGCAGCTGGTATATTTACTTGTGGTACTCTTGTCCAGGTAGTACCTCCATTACTAGTCGTATAAATTTCATGATAACCACTTTCTGGGTCACCCATTGCTACCCCATCATTTGCATTGAAGAAATGAACAACATTAATAAATGAAGTAGATAAATTAAATGTAGCGGATGATTGCTTAACCCAAGTGGTACCACCATTATTTGTTCTATATACACCTTGTGCGGCGATAGATGTAGTATTCGGATAAATAGCAGCCCATGCTGTATCTGCATTTATTGCACATAAATTTGCTAAACCATAATCACTAGTAATACCGGCAGCATTTACAGTTCCTGCTATCCATGTTTGTCCGCCGTTAACTGTTCTACTATAATCTCTTACAGGAGCATTTCCACCTGAACCATCGTAAGCACTTGCCCATGCAATATTTTCATTTACTATTGAAACATCATTGATACCTCTTGAAGCAGCTGCGAAACCTGTGGCTTGAACATCCCAAGATATACAAGCAGCAACACCAACTTGATTAACTGTAATATAAGCTGATTTAGTAATTGAGTCTGAACCTGCACTATTTGTAACTTTTAATTTCACAGAATAAACGCCTGCTGTATTATAAGTGACACTCGGATTTTGTGATGTGGAAGTACTAGGTGTTCCACCTGTGAATGTCCAGCTCCATGAACTTGGAGTATTTGTAGAAGCATCAGAAAAACTAATTGATGAACCTTCAAAAATTGTTGTTTGTTGTGCATTGAAATTTGCAACAGGTGCCGCAACAAATGTATACAAAGGTGACTCCCACAAACCTCTTCCATATGTTGCTGCTCTTATTTTAGAACTTGTATAATGAATTTCTAAATCTTGTACTTTTACATTTGGAAGATTAGTCATGAATGACATCCATGCTACAGTATTACTTTTATAATAAACTCCTACATCAGTTCCAATATATATCGCATCGTTTGAATTATTTTCATATTCAATACAATTCACCGGTAGATTTGGTAATCCAGATGAAATGTTTGTCCAGCTTGTACCTCCATTTGAACTGTAAAAAACTTTATTAGTAGAACTATAACCAGAGAAAACTGCCCAAATTTTATTGGCATCCGTATTTGAAATTGCAACATCTTTTAAATAAACAGTAGTTGTTGGAAGCCCTGATACTATTGAGGTCCAATTGGTGCCACCATTTGTCGTTCTATATAATCTATTTCCTTTGCCAGCATACATTACATCTGGATTGCTAGTAGATATTTTTAATATTTCATGCAATTCACCAGCTGGTAAATTTGCAGTTAACATGGTATAAGTAGTACCGCTGTTTGTTGATTTGTAAACTCTATCGTATGCGATAAATACAGTACTTGGACTTGTTGGATGTAAAACATAAGGAGTAATCCATGCACCATCAGGAGCGCCTGAAGGTTTAACTGATGTAAACGACAATCCTCCGTTTGTAGATCTTCTTATATCACCATATTGAATTCCTGCATAAACGTTATTTGCATTTGTAGGTTCCACTAAACATTGCATTCCATCGCCCCCTAGTACAGCTCTCCATGCTCCGTTTAAATATCTATTAGTACCGTTATCTTGTGCACCACCATATACTACAGTTGCATCTGTCGCTGCCGAACTAACTCTATAAAATTGTGTAATTTGTAAACCACTACTTAAATCTGTCCATACAGCGCCATCATTCGTAGACTTTCTTATACCACCATCATTACCAGAAAAAATAACAGATGAATTAGGTTGAAATTCTAAAATATGTTGATCTGCATGAATAAATGGTTGACCATTTGCGCCATACCAATGTCCTGTGTTTGTAAAAGTAGTTCCTCCATTTGTCGATTTCCATAAATTCACACCACCTACATAAATTAAGTTAGCATCTAATGGAGAAACAGCTAATGCTAAATCATACCAACCTTGTCCGCCTACGTCTGTACCATCTGGCTCCCATCCCAATAAATTTGGAGAGCTGTTTACTTGAGTATATGAGACACCTGAATTAGTGGATTTATAAAGTGCTCTATATCCATAGTCAGTAGAATTTGAAGCAAGAACATATACTATATTAGGATTAGCGGCAGTAACTGCAATTGAAGTTCTTAAAATATTTGTTGTTGGTAATCCTGTTGATTGTGTAAATGTTTGTCCGCCGTTTGTTGAATAATATACTTTCCCTGTACCTGAACCACTATATGAACCAGCATAAACAATATTCGGATCACCAGGTTTAAACTCTCCATCGAAGAAATTTCCACTTAATATTGATAACCAATTAGTACCACCAGTTGTAGATCTATAAATTCCACTATTGGTAAATGCTATTAAAATATCAGGGTTAGTGGGGTTAATAATTAATCTAGCGATTCTGTTTTGTCCGGATGTTTGGAAACTTAATCCTGTTGTATTCCAAGTTGCACCACCATCAATACTTTTCAGTACACCAATACTGTAAGTATCTGCACCATCTGCATCACCAGTTGCGATGTACATGATATTAGAATTTGTTGGATGTAGAGCAATATCAGATACACCTAAAGTAGAAAAAGCATCCGTATTAGACGTCCAGTTTGTACCACCATTAGATGTTTTCCATAAACCACCTCCTGGAGTACCAACCCATATAACATTTGCATTATTTGGGTCAATGCGTATGCAATTCACACGACCAATACCCGCAGATGGATAGCCTAGACCATTAACGGGTACTGTTGTCGGACCTAATGCCGACCAGTTACCTGCCATTGCAGCAGATTTATTCTGAGATTTTTGATTTACTAACTTACTTAACTCTTCATTAATTATTTCATTTGGTAGATAACCCGTCGGATAAACCCTAGGAGTCATAAATTCTTCGTAACGCTTGAATTGTTTATACCCTTTCCCCTTTTCAATAGTTTTGCCTTTCCAATAAGAATAAAATGCAGCTTGTACATCATAGAAGTTGGAATTAGGATTGAGCATCATTTGTACCCATGCTTCTTCTTTAGGCTCTTGAGCAAATAATGTGATAATGCTAAAAAGCAAAATCATTATCGTAGAAAGTAAACGTTTCATAATTATTGTTTAGGGATGTTAGTATTATTATATAGAGGTTGGCTTATATTTTTTTGTTTATAATTTTTGCTGTTATTGTATTTTAATTTATACGATTGATTGGGTAGAAATTGATTTTGTGTGCTAAATGCACAATGAACAGTATCACCAAGTTTATAAGTAGTACGGTTATGATTAAATAGCATTGGGGTGATCTCTAAATCATTATTAAATATAATTCTAATTGAATTTGCTTCTAATGATTTTTCTTTAGAAACAAATTTTAGTGTATAAGAAGTGAAAATATTTTGTTCTGGCCTACCAGGTAATACTTGCTTAGCTTCAAAACTTATTATTTTAACTAAATTATTTTTACACGAGACTAAACCTAAACTTAAAAATATAAGCAGTAATTGATATTTATAGATTGTCTCTGAAAATTTCATTATTTAAAGTAGTATAATTAATTTATAAATGCAAATACCAATAATTGAGTATTTTTTTGGCGGAAATCAAAAAATAATAATAAAACTGCAAATGTTGCTTGAAAGCTATTTAAATAGGTTAAAACTATAATTTGTTGTCAACATTATTAGCCTAAATATTTCATTTATTGAGTATTATTAGGAAATACAAATAATTATATACACTTTTGTGAACGTATTTAAAGAACCCAGACGAAATTCTGTCGATTAACATTCTCAGTTTATTTTCTTAATTCTCTAGTACCATGAAATCACACAAAGTGGTTTTGTTTAATTATTCATAACAAAATGCAAGGAAAAGTAAAATTTTTTAATTACTCAAAAGGATTTGGGTTTATTACATCAGAAGAAACAGGTGAAGACATCTTCGTACACAGCAGTGGCTTGAAAGAAGAGATTCGCGAGAATGACACAGTTCAATTCGAAGTTGAACGTGGTAAAAAAGGCATGAATGCCGTTGACGTTAAAATTATCAATTAAGCATTATAATTTTTTTGTAAAGAAAAAGGGAACCTTAGGGTTCCCTTTTTTATTTTATAGTCTCTTTTATTTTACCACATTTCATCATTCTATCACCGAAATACGGATTGCGAATAGCATTTTCATCAGTCAACCAAAATCCACCGTTATCATTATCAGCCATTGGACAATAGGCTACATAAGCTGCCCCTGATTTTAATTTTTGAGTCTTTGTTAACTCAATCATCATGATACTCAAATTAAGAAAAAAAGTTCTCTGCTTTTCCATATCTGTTTCAGATGCAATTTTTTGAGAAAGTGTAATCATCTGTTTTTTTGCTTTGAATTCTACAAGATGTTGATTTAATTTAATTGCAGCTTCTTTTGTAGCAACAGCATCAGTCTTAACCATAGCATCTTTCATAATTAAATACGATTGAAATACTTGATTGAATTGAGTGTTTTCAAAAATTGGCTTTGCCATTTCTTGACTTTCTGGTGAAGTTGATGATTCAACTTTTTTACTGCTTGCATTTGAGCAAGAAATTAAACTAAATGTTATCGCAGTAATAATGAGTAACGATTTTAATTTTTTCATTTTTAAAAATATTTAATTAAATATAATATTTATTCTTCTATTTTTTCTAAAGTATAGCCAGCCGCTTTGATAGCGTTGATTACTTTCTCTTCAACACCTTCATTACCCTTAACTGTAAGTATTTTATTTGGAGTTAAAATATCAACTTGCCAATTTCTTACAACAGATAATCCATCTAAGATAGGTTTAACATTAGCGATACATCCTGCGCATTTAATGTTTGATTTAAATTTAATTTC
>JBKCCA010000056.1:0-1033 GCA_046305595.1 bacterium | reverse complement strand
TTTATTTTTATTGATAATTTTTATTGAATGTCCGTATATCAAATTATCAGATAATAAAATATCATTAACCCAATTGTTCAAGTCTTGCTTTAATATATCATTAAACTTATCATCATGAGTATATTCTTTACATAAAATATACTCATGATACTTATTAATATTGGACAGTAATAAAAATTTATCTGAATAAATTAATCTTTTTTTAAGAGTAATGCTATTTTTAAAATTACATGAAATGAAATCATTGGTATATAATTCTGCTGCCTTTATTAATGATTTCTTTTTTTTGAAATTTTTATTATTTAGTTTATCGCTTAATAATTTTTGTATTATTTTTCTAATATCAACTTTACTAATGATAGCTTCGGTTTTAACTTGTTTATTTCTAGTATCAATTTTAAGAGTACTTTTTGAATTATTTTGAGCATTTATTTTAACATCATTACAATAACCAAATAATGATGTAGCCCAAACAACTCCACTTTTAGAGATATAAAATGCTGTCCCTTCAAAACCATGAGATCCTAACATATTTTCGTTATGCCCTTTGGAGTTTTTCCATTGAATAAATGATTCATTTGCAATACTATATGCATTCCTTTCAGTAGTATCATATTCATCGTAAGAAAAATTATATAGACAATTTTCACCTGTCCAATTACAAGAATTTTTACTTACAAAATCTAACCGATCACCTGGTTTTGTTCCTGTAAAATTAAGTGATTTAACATTTTCTGTATGACTAAGTTTATTTTCTGACATCCATAAATTATGATTTCTTGCTGCAAGCCATAAAATATGGTTAAACTCTAGTTCACTAAGCCCATTTTTTTTACGATAATCATTTATTAACGTATGGAATATTTCTGAAGCTTGATATTCGATTAGTAATTTTTGATTATTTTTTATTGTAGATAATAATTTATTTAAATTAGAAGCTTTATAAGTTTGCGAAAATGCATTTGTATGAAATACAAATGACATTAAAAATATTATCAAATGTCTATGAAAGTTGAATTTCAAAATATAAAAG
>JBKCCA010000055.1:0-1008 GCA_046305595.1 bacterium | reverse complement strand
GAGTATGGAATTAATTTCTATGAAACATTGGAATGTATTTTTCGATAACGAAGATGATTTACTAAGAGCTAAAGAAGAGCAATTAAAAGATTGCTTAAAAACTTTACCATGGGTAGCTACAATCGACGCATTTCAACATTGGATATATACACATCCGAATCATACAGTAAAAGAAAGAGAAAACGCATGGGAAGAATGTTTTGACAGATTCGGATCAAACTTTGTCAATTGGGAAGGCTACGAAGAATTCAAATTGAATTTATGGCAAAAGCAATTGCATTTATTTGAAGTGCCCTTTTATTATATTGAATATGCTATAGCTCAATTAGCGGCTATTGCTATATTCAAAAACTTCAAATCAGATGAATCTAATGCACTTAATCAGTATATGAATGCATTGAAACTTGGATATACGAAAAGCATTCCTGAAATTTACAAAACAGCTGGTATTGCGTTTGAATTTTCTCAAACATATATTCACAGCTTAATTGATTTTATAAAAGAAGAATTAGAATCACTAAATAAATAATTTGACCGATTATGTTTAATGGTAAAAAAGTAGTCGTAGTGTTGCCGGCATACAATGCAGCACCAACTTTAGAAATAACTTACAAAGAGATACCGATGGATATTGTTGATGAAGTTATTTTGGTGGATGATGCAAGTAAAGACAATACATCAGAACTAGCCAAACAAATTGGCATTAAACATGTGATTCGTCATGAGAAAAATAAAGGCTATGGTGGTAATCAAAAAACATGTTACGACAAAGCTTTAGAGCTGGGTGCAGATATTGTAATCATGCTTCACCCCGATTATCAATATACGCCAAAGCTAATACCAGCAATGACTAGCATCATTGGTAATGATTTATATCATGTAGTCTTCGGATCTAGAATTTTAGGCAAAGGTGCTTTAAAAGGTGGTATGCCGATGTATAAATACATTGCAAATAGATTTCTAACCTTAACTCAAAATATTTTGATGGGACAAAAACTATCAGAGTAT
>JBKCCA010000054.1:0-1137 GCA_046305595.1 bacterium | reverse complement strand
GCATTTTCCTTATCTTGTAAATGAGTATCGAAAATAAAGCCACAAATAAAAATACTCTCAGGTCTTTTCTTGTAATTAGGATAAATGTTGTAAACATCTTGAAATCTTCTAATCGCCGCATCATATCTACCCAATCCACTCAATACTTCCCCAGATTTGAATAATAACTCGGGTGAGTTTGCATCATCTCTATAAGTTTTTGCATAATTATCACATTTTATAGTGTATTCTAATGCAATACTATCATTTAAGCCCATATCGTCAGCAAATAAAGTTTTTTCAATAGATTTTATTTCACTATATAATTTGTCTTTATCGTTGCTGCATGACGTTAAAATTATAGATGTGATAATAAATAGTAGGTATATGCTTTGTTTTTTCATAGTTCTTATATTGCTTTATTCAATTTTTGAAGATAGAAATTTATACATACTTTTGAAATATGAAAAAGGGATTTATCTTTTTAATGACTATGTTCTTGTTGCTGAATTCAATCGGCTTCAATGTATATGCTCATTATTGTGGTGATGACCTGAGAGAAACAAGTTTAATTGTTGAAACAGAAAAGTCTTGTTGTGAAGATGAAGAAGAACCGATGGATTGCTGTGACAATAAAGCACATCTTGTTAAAATTGAAGATGATTTCTTAAAAACCATAAACATTGATATTGAACATCCATGTTTCGCAATTCTTACTTGGTTTGTAAATTATAATTCTATATCTGAACTGGCAACTATCTCAATTGTCAATTTTGATATAAGTCCGCACCTTGCTTTAAAATCTAACCTAAATATTTTATACTCTAACTTCCGTATTTGATTTTAAGTTGATCTAATCTTCGTAATTCTATTAATTTTATTAAATCAAATACAATGAAAAAAATATTTCTATTTATAATTATATTATTTTTTACTCATTCATTATGCGCTCAAAAGAAATTGAATGGTAAAGTACTTGACCCACAAAATAAAGGTATTGATGGTGCAAGTGTATACTGGATAAATACTAACGACCTTGTATTTTCAGATTCAAAAGGCAATTTTGAGTTAGATTCTGTAGGTGTTAATGATAAACGTTTAGTCATTCAATTCATCGGTTATTTTACTGATACATTTTCTTCTTTCAGTAAAAAAAAT
>JBKCCA010000053.1:0-2177 GCA_046305595.1 bacterium | reverse complement strand
GGCCTGAACGCATTGAGAACATTCCTAAATTTAAATTAGCATTGATGTTCTCTGGGTCTTCTTTAACAACCTCCAATAACAATTGAATACCTTGCATGGGGTTCTCAGATGCATCTACATAACAAGTACCCATTCCTGTTTTTGCATCTAAATTCTTCGGATCTATGTCTAATGCTTGTTGATATGCTCCTTTAGCTTTCTCAACTAACAATGGCGTAGTCGTACTGTCATTATTATTTCTATATGCATCTCTAAATGCATCCCCGGCTTTTACAAACAATTCAATGCTCTTCGATTGTTCTGCTTCTTGTAAGAAGTAAAATCCAGATACACTGAATTGTTTATAAGCAAAATAAGCGTCTGCTAGTTCTAAAATCGCTTCAGTTTTTGCAGTGCCTTCAGCCTTATCGGCTTTCATCTCTAATGATTGAATCTTTGCTTTTGCATCACTAGGTACACTTTGTAGAGCCATCGATTTAAGCTTGTCGAAATCTAATGCCGCAGCACTAGTCTCCGTTTTAGCTTTCTCGCCAGCCTTTGATGTATTAGGCATCTTTATATTTAATGATAGTATTCCTACTAACAATAATAACGATACAGCAATTAATACAACTTGTGACTTAGAGAGCTTTTGCATGATTATTTCTCTTCAACAACTTTGATTTTTGAAGAATTTTTTACTTTCTCTACGAATGTTTTCGCAGGTTTGAAGCTTGGAACAAAATGTTCAGGGATAATAATGGCTGTGTTTTTAGAGATATTTCTCGCCGTTTTTTTAGCTCTTTTCTTTACGATAAAAGAACCAAAACCCCTAACATAAACATTCTCGCCTTCTGTTAATGATCCTTTGATCACTTTGAAGAACGACTCAACTGTTTCTTGTACATCTACTTTCTCAATTCCTGTTTTTGCTGCGATTTCAGCAATGATTTCAGCCTTAGTCATTTTCTGTATATATTTTAATTTTGATTATTACTTCTTTAAAGGGCTGCAATTATAGGGTTTTTCATTCATAATCAGAAATAAAAAATAGAAATTCGAGTCTTTTTTTGTCTAAAGCGTGTAAAATTAAGTAATTGATAATGTTATAGTTATTATTCTTGACTCTATTTGAAATTTTAATATAATTTAGAGCCCACAATTAAAGCATGAGTATTTCCGAAAAATTGATAAAATGGTACAATGCCCACAAACGTGAGTTACCATGGCGTAATACCAATGACCCTTACAAAATTTGGTTATCTGAAATAATACTTCAGCAAACGCGCGTAGAACAGGGCTTACCATATTACTTGCATTTTATAAATACTTATGCGGATGTAAGTGCTCTAGCAAATGCACCCGAAGATCAAGTGATGCGCTCTTGGCAGGGGCTCGGCTATTACCCTCGTGCGAGAAATTTACATTATGCTGCAAAGCAAATTCAAAACGAGTACAATTCTGTTTTCCCAAATACCTATAATGAAATTTTAAAACTAAAAGGCATAGGTGAGTACACCGCTGCCGCTATTGCTAGCTTTGCCTTTAAAGAAGCTAAGCCAGTATTAGATGGTAATGTTTATAGGTTTTGTGCGAGGTATTTCGGATTGCACCATCCGATAGATGAAACAAAATCTAAAAAAATATTTTATGAAGTTTTAAATGAAATTATTGATCATCAAGCACCAGATATTTTCAATCAGGCTATAATGGAATTTGGTGCAATGCAATGCAAACCTGCAAATCCGAATTGCATTGAATGTACTTTTTCTAGTTCATGTTATGCATACAAAGAAAATAAAGTAGCTGAACTACCTATAAAAATCAAAAAGCTTAAGCGACGCTCAAGATATTTCAATTACCTCATAATTGAAACAGAAAACAATTTAAAGCCTATACAAAAAAGAACTTCGAAAGATATTTGGCAACATCTATATGAATTTCCAATTATCGAAACAGAGCAATCATTAGCTGAACCTGAGTTTTTAAAGTACACTGAATCACAAAATTTATTGAGTAAAAAAGCGGTCTTGATTGAAAAGAGTGCAGAAATCAAACATGTTCTCTCACACCAAGATATATTTGCGATATTTTGGAAGTTTAACGACCCCTCGTTTCTGAGTCAGAATGAAGGAAAATACCTATTTATTAAGGATGAAGAATTAAGGGATTTTGCATTACCTCGCTTAATCGAGTTA
>JBKCCA010000052.1:0-10433 GCA_046305595.1 bacterium | reverse complement strand
ATATTGATAGGCTTGGTCTAAATGTGTAATAAGTGGAGTCGATGAAGGCAATTCTATATTTTCATCTCTATTCTCAATTAATTTATCAACCTCTTCACTTTTTACATCTAATACCATACTTGCATGTGAATTCAATTGAATACTCACAAACATATCCATAGAAATTATGATCAGTAAGAAAATTACATTTAATTTTTTATTGATAAGTAATACAGCAAAAAGAATCGAATGGATAATTAGTTGAAATAAGATATGTTGTAAAAAACTAAAATTCTCTAAATCACTAATCAAAGAAATCTGTTTTTTGTATATGAATAATATGATAATACTAATTATTGTGAGAGATAAAATAGTTACTCTAAAAGCTTTCCATTTGTTTTTGATTTGTATATATTGTATAGAGGAGCCAACAAGCAGCAAAGCAGTAATAATAAAAAACAATCTGAATAATGACGGAAATCTAAATAGATTAAATCCGGGTAAATAATGATATAGTAATTCTCTGAGTGGTGTTGCAGAGCCAAAAGAAATAATTAGAAATAATACAGAAAACAATACTAGTAATATCTCGTATTTGTTTAATTTCCTAAAACATCCGAATAATAAAAAAACAAAACCCAATACACCAAAATAACCATTCGCCATTGAAAGATCTGTTTTAAAAAAATCAGGATTTTTAAATGAGCTAAAAGGAAATAAAAATGAAATGGCACTATTAATACTAAATGGGTGTTGTAATGCTCTTTCTAAAGTAATTCCAGAACCTCTACTAAAATAAGCTGAGCTACTAATAATTGAATATGTAATTGGTAATGTAGTTAGTATTAAAAGTATGATCCATATTACTCGAGATTTAATAAAATCAATTTTATTTGAATCTTTAATGAACAATATAAATTGATCTATACAGAAAATATAATAGAGAACTATTGCAAATGCTGGGTAAGAACTACTAAGGAAAAAGTAATTAATTATTATAAAAGCAATTAATGAGCGTTTATTAATTGTAATGCGTATGTCGAGATAAAAATATATTAACCATGGTATGAAGACTGCAGCATATATCCATGTTAAATGTTGTGCATTCCCGATGATAAACCCAGATGAGATATATGAAACTGCTAATATACTTGAAATACCTTTATTAAAGTTTAATCTTTGAGATAATTTATAGAATCCTATGCATCCAAAAATTAGAGCGATAAGAATTTCTAATTGAATTATAGACATCGAATAGCCAAATATTAATGAGATAATCCATGTAGGGTAGAACCAAACACCAGACTGTGGATCAGCGAATGTAGGGTAACCACCTAATTGATACGGATTCCAAAAAGGTAATACGCCATTATTTAATGATTTAGAAATAAAAAATCTCCAAGGTAAATATTGTTCTGCCATGTCCCATTTCATAGAATAGGCTTCGAACCACATAAAATGAAATGCGATTAAAACATATAATATTAGAAAGATTAAATAATAATCTATTTTAATATTGCTCTTCTTCATCAATAGGTTCTTTGAGTTTTTCTTTTATCTTTTGAAGATTCGATTTTTTATTTTTCTGTATTGCTTTAATAGTATCTTTTTTCTGAACTGGAAGATCTTTCTCCCAATCAGCAGCACCTTCATTTAATTGCTCTCTAAATTCTTTATCTTTTTTAAACCAATTGCCAAACTCATCTTTTAGAATTTGTTTAACTTCTTGTCTTTCTTGCTTAAGATCTTCTGCAATTTTCTTTTTTATCATCTGTTTATCTAAAGAAAACTTCGGACTTGTAGCATCACCATACATTCTAATAAATAGGGTAGTTTTTCCTGAACCGTCATCTTCAATTTCACCAAATTGCTCATCGCCTAATCTCTTAGATTTCTTTTTGATGACATTTGACAATAACATCTTTAAATGATAATCTATTTGATTATTGAATTGATGTGTACCTGAAAGATTAAGATTCAATGCATTAGATTTTACTTCCATATCTGGAATATAAATTACACTGTTTTTGATGCTAATATTGTTTTCAAGATTTGAGAATTTCAAATTTTTCAGCTCATTGACATCTATATATTTTGAAAGAGCGAGCATAGGAGTGAAATTTATCAGCTCTCCATTTCCAATTAATATTTTACCATCAGCAGTAAATAAATTGTGATTTGAATTCAGATTCTCATCCCATGCCATATTGATTTTCAAATCACTTGTAAGTACCCCTTTTATATTTTTATCAGTTAATATATCTATTCCAAAATTCTTGAACTCTCTAAATAAATTTGACACATCAACTTTTTGTAAACTTAGTCCGATTTTCATTGGCATTAAAATCGGATTTCTAGTATCAAACTTAATATCAGAAAATACAATTCCTTTTTGAGATTGAAATGATAAATATTCGGCATCTAAAATTTGATCATCAATTTTTATTTTGCCTTCAATGTCTGTTGCTTTAAATAAATCGAATGATAAATTTTTAATATTTAATAGAATATTAGCTTTAAGTTTCTTGCTTATTTTGAATTTATAAGTTTCCCCCTGTTCAACCTTACTAGATGAAAGCAATTCTTGTAGATTAATATTATTAGAATGTAATGTTGCATCCATTTGCAACTCTTGATCATCATTTAATAAATAGGCAAAAATATTTCTAAAGTAACCTTTGATACTTGCATCAGATTCACCTAATTTAAAGTTTGAGTTGTCAATCCTTAGATCGTTTTTCTGGAAACTTAATAAAGCATTCAACTGATCGATTGCAAGACTATAATTTTTTGCATTCAGTTTAGTATTTGAAATATTTATAGTCCCTGATGAATTAACATTTTTGAAGTTTTTGGTATCTTTTATGTCAGAAACTAATCCTTCAATTTTAATATCAAAGCTAATTCTACCTTTTTCTGAATTAATATTTTTTACAGGGAAAAGTTTTAATAATTCAGGTATATTTTGACTTGTTTTTAAAGCACATTTAAGATATGGATTATCTAAATTAGAAAGCTCGATTGTTGAATTAAATTCTTCTTTATTATATAATCCTTTTAGATTATTGATTCTTAATATATCATCAGTAATTGCAGATGTACTATTATTGGAATAAAAAATATTGCCATTTACATTATTCAATTTTAAATCTTTTAATTCCGTAGTATTTACAACGATATTAGTATTCTTAAGTCCAGCTCGCAAATCAATATTTGGGGTTTGATTTTTCATAAAGCCCCCTTTGACTTTCATTTTAAAATAGAAAACTCCTTCGCTTTTAAAATCCTTAGATTTTTGATAAACAGCATCTGGGAGTATACTAAGAAAAGATTGAATGTTTAAGTCTTTCCCATCTATTACAATGTCTATATTTTTATTGTTGTCTGAATATTCAATTATTCCATTTAACAATAAATTTAATTTCTCTACACTAAATGCAGTATTATTAAATTTGTAGGTATTATTTACAAGATCTACACTAAATTCAGAATTAAGTTTTATTCTTTTATTTTTCAGATAAGATATTTTTTCAAGTAATAGAGATTTAATAACTAAATCTGATTTTATTTTTAGTTCAAATTTATTAGACCCAAAATCTCCGGATGCATCAATATCATCTACATCAAATACCAAGTATTGATTACTTGATTCATCAAAATGTTTAATGATTGAATTATGTATTTCGATTTCGTTAATCTTTAAATTGAAATTCTTAGAGTCTGATTCATTATTCTTCTTTAATACATCAAAATTAAATTGTCCGTCTTTAAGGATTTTAGAATTCCAGACGGCATTATTAATATAAAGTTTCTTTACGATGTACTTCTTCTGATAAATATCCCAAATATTAAAAAGCATTGATATCTCGTCAGCCACCAATAAATCTTCATTATGACTTGAATCAGAACTTTTAATACTCACATTAGGGAAGATTAAAGCAATTTGAGGGAAGTGTTCAAAGAAGTTTAATTCAATTTTATCGACCTTAATTGGAGTATTAAGACTTTTATTTAATTCCTTAACAGCAGCTTGTTTGATGTCGTTTTCAAAGTACCAAACTAATAGAAGCCCCTGAATGACAAATATTAAAGCAATTAGAATGGACCAAACGATAACTTTTTTGAATATTTTCATTCTATCTAAAACGTACAATTTCTCTTTCAAACATATATTAAATTAAATTTTTTTTCAGATTTTTTTTGGAATAATTAAAAGAGTTCTATATTTGCAGTCCCAAAAGCAAGGAAACAAGCTTTTTAGAAGGAGGCTTAGCTCAGCTGGTTCAGAGCATCTGCCTTACAAGCAGAGGGTCACTGGTTCGAATCCAGTAGCCTCCACGAAACCTCGACAGACGTCGGGGTTTTTTTGTTTTGTAATACTTTGTAAGCAAACAAGTTGTATTACATCCAATTAAGATTTAGTATAACCATTATTAAATGTTTCTATTGTTTTAGATAAAATATTGTAGGTATATATGCAATACCATAACCCTGAAGACCCGATGATGAGATAGTACCTACATTAGTAGCTTTAAGCAAATCATTTTCATAAATGTTTATAGTCACCGATCCTGAAATACCATTAGTGAAACCTGAACCTCCTGCTAATATATTAATAGGTCTTTGAGAAGAAGTTAATTCTACCGTTTTTGTCCAAGTAGTACCTGTTATGATTGATTGCTCAACTTGTGTTTGACCTGTAGCATTAGTATAGCTAACTGAAAGACTAAAATTAGAAGTTGGCAAAACTGCAAATGGGACAGAAGAAATAATCTCATACTTTAAAATAGTTTTAGTTGAATTGGAAGGAATTACTTCATCTTTTTTACAACTATTAAAAAAAATAAATACTAAACAAGTAATAATTGGAGCGTAAATAAACTGTGTGATTTTATTTTTATTCATATTCATGTAATTTATTTTGAAAAGTTAATATATCAACTTTTATTTAAGCCTCCAAATCGCTCCGTTTTTAGTTTTCATACTTCAAAGGTCAATACTTAATTTTTATCAATCAATAAGTCAGAAATATATGACTAGTCAAAAAGAAGATAACAATACGGAAACCTGTCCAGTAACAGCATTATTAAAACCCTTTCGGGTAAAAGGTAGCAATAATCAATCACTTGCAGTAGCATTAAAAGAATTAGAAGAAGCAAATTTTCTAACAAAACATACAATCTCTGAAAAACCATTGCACATAGAATGTCAATTATCAGATAGCGGGAAAGCTCTGATACATGTGTTTATGCAATTAGAAAATTTATAGATTTTTATTAATCAAGCCCTTCAAAACATTGTTGAACTCTATCGGGTCTTGTGAACCAATTACATACTCTAAACCATCTTTATCGATCAGCTTTACAGCATACTTGCCATAAGCATAAAAACGGATGGTGCCTTTTTTATGAAGGTTGTAAACGGGGTTGTTGATCATGAACGGACTGTACTTAACAATCTCTGTAGAACGAATACTGCTTAAATCTATTTTTACTTTTTTGGTACTCCACAATCCAGTTAAAATTAAACTTCCATTCTCTACTACCGTTCTATAATGTGTTAGAAAAATAAATAATATTGAAATAAATAAAATACCTGCACCTACTACCAAAAACAAATCTGCTTCTTGATCTCTATTTCTCTCTTCTGAAATAAAATATGCCGCAAAGCAAAATAATGCCAAAACAAATCTTCTGGTTGTCCAAAATTTCATGGAACCTAAAGTTTGTCTCTCTTGAAATAAAGCTGATTTTGGCATTTAATGTAATATAACTTTTAATATTCTATTGGTAGTCCCTGTAATCTTATAACGATCATCTACCCTATTGTTAAGTATTGCTGCAATAATTTTGCCAGAAACTATTACAAATGTATTTTCTTTTTTTTGAATACTGAACTTTTCGTCAATAAAAAAATCACTCAGCTTCTTTTTACCCTTCATTCCCATTGGTATAAACCAGTCACCAGCCTGCCAATGCCTAATTTGTATGGGAAACTCAAGTTTATCATAGTCAACATAAATTTCAGAACCCTGAAAACTCTCTGGCCTTTCTGAAATATCTAATACCTTCAATTCTACCCTCTGCTTCGAAACATTTTTAATAGACAAATCTGATTCAATAATTATTTCTTCGGATAATGCTGTTTCAATCAGCGCCTCTAAAATTAATTTATTGCGATCTTTAATTAATCGATGTGTATTAGAACTAAAAATAGCACCTGATTGTGAATCAATATTTAAAATTATATCATCAATAGTACCATGACTGAAATTGAAGTTCAATAATGATTTTCTGAACAACCAACATCCGTCTTCTCTATTTTTAATTTGATTGATATCGAAAATATTATTTGAAAAAATATGTATTAAATCTTCTTGAAAATGTTTTTCTAATATCTTTTCTGAAATAGCAATATCCTCAGAAAGCTTTAAAACATTGGCACGCCATTGATGTGCAATATTATCAAGCTGTGGCATTATATTCAATCGTAATTTATTTCTTAAATAATCTTCTTTTGAATTCGATGAATCTTCTCGCCATTGAATATGATTTGCTTTTGCATAGTCATGTATCTCTGATCTGCTAAAACACAACATCGGACGAACACCCATATCATTATGTACTATTCCTTTTAATCCGCTTAATCCTGTACCCCTCAAAATATTTATCAATACAGTTTCTATTGAATCATCTGCATGATGTGCCGTTAATAAATAATCTATCTTGAATTTCTCACGCAATTCTTGAAACCAATCATATCGCAATTTTCTCGCTGCCATTTGAATGGAAATTTTCTCATCAACTTGTAGTTTTAATGTATCAACTTGCTTGACATGAAATTCTACTTTTAATCGCTGACAGAGATTTCTCACAAAAACTTCATCTTGATTTGATTCATCACCACGCAGATTAAAATTCATATGCGCTACTTGAATATCATATCCCAATCGATGTAACAAATCTAACATCACCACAGAATCAAGCCCTCCGCTTACGGCCAATAACAATTTGTTTTCAGTCGCGAACAGCCTATGTTTATCTATATATTCTTGTAGTTTTTGCAGCATTTGTATACAAAAGTATCTATTTTACGTTTAATTAAGTCAAATAAAGTATTTTTGCGCCGAATGAAGGCATTTGTATTATTTATTTCTATTCTAATTTTAGGCTTTAACAGCTTTGCCCAAAAGGCTAGCCGTGTTGAAGTATTAAATGCCGATGTTTTTGAATTCGTAAAAGTAGGTAACGAGCAAATTAAAAAACTAAAAGGCAATTGTCGATTCAAACAAGACAATGTTCTTATGTATTGTGATTCTGCTCTACTATATGATGTGCTAAATAAAGTAGATGCATTTGGTAAAGTTCGTATTCAACAAGGTGACTCATTAAACTTATACGGCGATCTCGTTAACTACGACGGAAATTCTAAAATTGCCAGATTCAAAAATAATGTTCGTGTTTACCATAACGAAATGGTATTAACAACTAATGTTCTAGATTACGATACAAAAAATCGTGTAGCCACTTATCCTAAAGGCGGTAAAATTGTTGATAAAGAAAACATACTGACAAGTGAACTCGGTTATTATTATGCAAACACAGCCGATGCATTCTTTAAAAAATATGTGGTACTCACTAACCCTAAATATGTTTTAAATTCTGATACTTTAAAGTACAATACGAAAACTAGAATTGCGACATTCTTCGGACCAACAACTATTGTATCGAAAGAAGATTATTTATATGCAGAGGCTGGTACGTATAATACAGTAACTGACATTGCGCAATTCACTAAGAATCCATTGTATAGAAGTGGAGCACAAACTTTGACTGGTGATTTTTTATATTATGATAGAACTAAAGGTTTAGGTAGAGCTACTAAAAATATCACATTCACCGATACAGTTCAAAAAATAATTTTAAAAGGTAACAAAGCAAACTACAATCGTTTCACCGAATCTTCTGTAGTGACTGATAAAGCTTATGTTATCGTGTTAGTTGATAACGATTCTCTTTTTGTATCTGCTGATACTTTAAGAAGCTTCATGGACAAAACTAAAACGCATAGAACAATGATAGCTTATCATGATGTTCGTGCTTACAAATCAGATTTACAAGCACGTTGCGATTCTATTGTCTACACTTACATTGATAGTACAATGCGTTGTTATGTCAATCCGACGATTTGGTCACAAGGCGCTCAAATGACTGCCGATTTTATTACACTCGAATTGAAGAATGGTGACCTACATAAAATGAATATGTATAACAATGCTTTCTTGGTAATGATAGATTCTTTAGACTCCACAAAGTTTGATCAGATAAGAGGCAAAGATATGTTCGGACATTTTGTAAACAACGAATTAATTAGATTAGATGTAGAGGGCAACGGACAAAGTATTTATTATGCGAAAGAAGAAGATGGAGAATACGTTGGTGTTAACAAAGCTGATTGCAGTAATATGATCATCCGCTTTAAAGAAAATAAAGTTCAAAAAGTAAACTTCAAAGTAAAACCCGATGCTACCTTCTGGCCACTCGATCAAATAGCAATAGAAGAACTAAAACTCAAGGGCTTTAGTTGGCGCGAGGAACTTAAACCCAAAACGAAGGAAGCGGTCATTAATAGAATTAGCCCAAAATAAATTAGCAAATTTGATAATTAGCAAATTAGCAAATAAAAAAAGGTCGAGTTATACTCAACCTTTTTTTAAACTCTTTAAAAATCGCAACAATATAACCAAGCGTACCCATTAGCTAATTTGCTAATTATCAAATTTGCTAATTTTTCTATGGCTAGTTAATTAGATCAAACCCCGTATACGGTACCAACACCTCCGGTATCTTTATCCCCTCCTCAGTTTGATTGTTTTCTAATAAAGTTGCAACGATACGTGGTAATGCTAATGCACTTCCGTTTAGGGTATGTACTAAATGATTCTTACCATCTTTACCTTTGAATCTACATTTCATTCTGTTCGATTGATAGGTTTCAAAGTTTGAAGTAGAGCTCACCTCTAACCAACGACCTTGTGCAGTTGAATAGGTTTCAAAATCATAAGTTAATGCTGATGTGAATCCCATGTCACCACCACATAATCTTAAAATTCTATATGGAATATTTAATTTCTCTAATAATGATTTCACATGTGCGACCATCTCTTCAAGTGTTGCATAAGAATTCTCTGGATGTACTATTTGAACAATCTCAATTTTATCGAATTGATGTAAACGATTTAATCCGCGTACATGCGCACCATAAGAACCAGCTTCTCTTCTGAAACATGGAGTATAAGCTACATTCTTAATTGGCAATTCTTCCTCTTTTAAAATTACATCTCTGTATAAATTCGTAACAGGTACTTCAGCCGTAGGAATCATATACAAATCATCAATTGGCATATGATACATCTGTCCTTCTTTATCAGGCAACTGCCCCGTACCAAATCCAGATTCTGCATTCACCACATGCGGCGGCATCACCTCATTATATCCAGCTTTTAATCCTTCGTCTAAGAAGAAATTAATTAAAGCTCTTTGTAATCTTGCACCTTTACCCTTATAAACTGGGAAACCTGCTCCAGTGATTTTAACACCTAATTCAAAATCGATAATGTCATATTGAGATGTTAACTCCCAATGTGGTTTTGCACCTTCATATAATTTCGGAATCTCACCCCATTGATGCACTACTTCATTCTCTTCAGGAGTAATACCTGCAGGCACTGATGTATGCGGCAAATTTGGAAGTTGTACTAATGCTTGATGTAATTCAACTTCAATAGCTGCTAGCTGATCTTGAAATTGCTTTAAAGAATCTTTCAAAGCAGTAGATTTTTGCTTAATCTGTTCTGCTTCGTCTTTTTTACCAGTACGCATCAACTCGCCCACTTGCTTATCCAATTGGTTAGCTTCGGAGGCAACATTATCCGATTGATTTTGATAAGATCTTCTCTTCTCATCTAATTCGATAATCACATCCACTAATTCGATAGCCTTGAAGTTCTTTCTTTGCAAACGTTCAATCACGAATTCTCTATTCTCTCGGATAAAAGGTACTTGTAACATATTTTCAATTTTGCTCAAAGATAAGAAAATGATGAATCTTTTATATTTTCGTAGAATATGAGCGGAAAATTATTTTTAATACCCACTCCCATTGGGAATTTAGAAGATATCACCCTTCGTGCATTACGTATGCTCAAAGAGGTGGACTTGGTATTGGCTGAAGATACACGTACCGCTGGGCAGCTGCTCCGCCATTTTGAAATAGATAAAAGGTTACTATCACACCATCAACATAATGAGCACCAAGCTTTAAAAGAAATTATTAAAATGTTGAAGGATGGTACAAACATCGGATTGGTTAGCGATGCAGGAACACCTGCAATATCAGACCCTGGTTTTTTATTAGTACGAGAATGTATCAAAGAAGATATTGAAGTAGAAACC
>JBKCCA010000051.1:0-5954 GCA_046305595.1 bacterium | reverse complement strand
CCTTTACCATATTCACCATGTATATATCTTGCTTCATCTACTGATTTTGTTTCACCCATAATTAATATATCAGGTTTTATAAGTGATTTTTTAAATGCAGTTGTTTGCCCCATAAAACCCTTAATCATTTTCTCATGATTCTGTGTTAACATCGACGGTACAGGGTCCCACTTAGCCGAAAATTCAAACAAGTTGAAGTAATCATTATTCTCTATCAAATTTCTTGTTTGAGTATTATCAATATTGGAGAACTCGTAGTCATAAGGGTTCATGCTCAAATTAAAATTCTTGAATGCAAATGTATTATCGAAGTTCAATTTCTTTTGAGCATTTTTATCAGCCGGATCACCATCGAACATTTGCTCGCAAATATCTACACCAGCTGCTGCTAACGCTATGTCATAACTATCGGTACCCGAACACATCGCAAATAGAAATCCGCCCCCAGCTGTAAAGTCTCTTATCTTTTGTGCTACTGCTAATTTTAATTGTGATACTTTTTTGAAGCCGTGTTTTGCAGCCATTTCTTCATTCAAACGAACATCGTTGATATACCAAGATGCATTTCTAAATGCTGCCCAAAAACGACCATATTGTCCAGTGAAATCTTCGTGATGTAAATGCAACCAATCATACGTAGGTAGTTTACCCATCATAACATCATCATCATAAATTATATCATAAGGTATTTCAGCATAACTAAGTACCATGGTAACAGCATCATCCCATGGTAATTTATTCTTAGGTGAGTAAACAGCCATCTTAGGAGCTTTCTCTAATTTAACTGCATCCATATTACTTTCTGGGTCGGCGATTTTCGTGAGAATACTTTGAGCCTGTACATCCGCAATAACCTCATAAGAAATGCCTCGAATACGGCATTCACTTTCTATGCTATTTGCGTAAGGCATTAAGAAGCTTCCTCCTCTGTAATTCAATAGCCATTCAATGCTAACTTCTTGCTTAAGAACCCAGTAAGCCAATCCGTATGACTTGAGGTGATTCTTCTGGCTCTCATCCATCGGAATTAAAATGGAAGAAGAAATAGCGTTAAACGATATAAATAGAGTGATTAAAAGCAAACTTATTTTTTTCATATTCTGAAAACGTGTACTAACAAAGTTAAGTATAAAATTTATACCTTTACGGCCCTAATAATTGGAAAAATATTTGACAATGAAAGCAATCATAAAAACAGAAAAAGGCAATATGACTGTTGAGTTTTTTGAAAAAGACGCTCCTCAAACTGTTGCAAACTTTGTAAAATTAGCAAAAGAAGGTTACTACAATGGTGTAACTTTTCACCGTGTAATTCCTGATTTCGTAATTCAAGGCGGCTGCCCTTTCTCAAAATCTGAGGAGACTGCTTTTAGAGCGGGTACAGGCGGACCTGGCTACACAATCCCATGTGAGTTAGATGGCGAAAATCAATATCATGATCGTGGTGTATTATCGATGGCACATGCTGGAAGAAACACAGGCGGATCTCAGTTTTTCGTTTGCCATAGCAGAACAAACACTGCACACTTAGACAGAAATCACACTTGTTTCGGTAAGGTTGTTGAGAATGTTGATGTGGTAGATGATATACGCCAGGGGGATAAAATTGTAGAGGTTGTAATTGAAGACTAATATTCGTATTCCGTATTCCGTATTCAGTATTCCGATGTGCTAAATTTTAAGTTTGACACGTTTTCAATTTAAATAAACGTGACGAATTACAAAGATCGAGTATCGGAATACTGAATACGGACTACGGAATACATTTTTTAACAGGCCCATTGCTACAAATTAGCACAGTGGCAATTGAATAAAAATCACATGAACATAAGAGGAATAGTTTCACTATCGGGTAAGCCCGGTTTATTTAGAGTGGTCGGACAAAACAAAGCGGGTTTTGTTTTAGAGACTTTAGATGAAGCAAAAAATAAAGTAATGACTAATGCGACTAGTAAGTTAGCGACATTAGAAGACATCACAGTTTTTGGTAATGATGATGATATCACTTTACCAAGCATCTTAGAAAAGATGAAAGAAACTGCTGCGACTAATGCTATACCTGATGCAAAAGCTGATGGTAAAGTATTAAGAACTTATTTCAATAGCGTGGCACCAGATCACGATGCTGAAAGAGTTTACGCATCTGACATTAAGAAGATCATAACATGGTACGGCATTCTTTCGCAATTACCGTTGTGGGACGAGGCAGCGCCGAGTGATTCTGCAGAATAGTATTCAATATTCAGTATTCCGTATTCCGATGTGCTAATTTTGTAGTTCGACACGTTTATTTATTTAATAAATGTGACTACTTTCAAAGTTAGCACATCGGAATACTGAATACGGAATACTGAATACTGAATACGGAATACGTTATTCGTGGTGATACGGCTCCCCTTTCAATATACTGTACGCCCTGTACAACTGCTCCACAAAAAACAATCGTACCATCTGGTGTGAGAAAGTAAGTTTCGATAAGGAGATTTTTTGATTCGCTCTGTCGTAAATACTCTGATCGAATCCATATGGTCCGCCGATGATAAACACCACACTACTTATCGATTGATTCATCCACTTATTTATTTCATTACTGAATTGTAAGGATGTAAATTCTTTGCCTTTTTCGTCAAGCAAAACCACGAAATCTTGATTCGTAATTTTTGATAAAATTAGTTCAGCTTCTTTTTGTTTTTGCTGTTCTTTACTTAAGTTTTTTGCATTCTTTAAATCTGGTATCTCTACTCTATTAAACTTGCAATAATGCTGTAATCGCTTCTCGTAAATGGAGATGCCGTCGGAGAGGTAGTGCTCGGTGGTTTTGGAGATGCAGATTAGTGATACTTTCATTGGATAACGTATTACGTATAGCGTACTGCGTATTGCGTTATCGCTATACGCAGTACGCTATACGCGGTACATTATTTTACTGACGCACGAATAATATTCAACGCACCCCCCGCCTTAAACCACTCTATTTGTTGGTCATTATACGTATGGTTTACTTTGATTTCGTCTTTGCTTCCGTCTTTGTGATTTAATACTACTGTTAATGGTGTATTAGCTGCAAAGCTTGTTAAACCATGGATATCGATAGTATCGTCTTCTTGAATTTTATCGTAGTCTGCTGCATTCGCAAATGTTAATGCTAACATACCTTGTTTCTTTAAATTCGTTTCGTGAATACGTGCAAATGATTTTACTAAAATTGCACGAACTCCTAAATGACGTGGCTCCATTGCTGCGTGTTCTCTTGATGAACCTTCGCCATAGTTTTCGTCACCTACTACGATTGATCCAATACCTGCTGCTTTGTAAGCTCTTTGTGTTGCTGGTACTGCACCATATTCGCCAGTCAATTGATTCTTTACACTATCAGCTTTTTCATTGAAGAAGTTGATCGCACCAATTAACATATTGTTTGAAATATTATCTAAATGTCCACGGAATTTCAACCATGGTCCAGCCATTGATATATGGTCTGTTGTACATTTACCTTTTGCCTTAATTAATAATTTTAATCCTGCGATGTCAGTACCTTCCCAAGCTGAGAACGGTGCTAATAATTGTAAACGATCTGATGTTTCAGATACTAATACTTGTACTTTGGATCCATCTTCTGCTGGTGCTTGATATCCTGCATCTTCAACTGCAAAACCTTTGATCGGTAATTCAATTCCTTTTGGTTCATCTAATCTTACTTGCTCACCTTTTTCGTTTGTTAATGTATCAGTAACCGGATTGAAAGTTAAGTCACCTGCGATTGCAAATGCTGTTACGATTTCTGGTGATGCAACGAATGAGTGAGTATTCGGATTTCCATCGGCACGTTTAGCGAAGTTTCTATTGAATGATGTAATGATCGAATTCTTCTCTTGCTTCTCTGCACCATGTCTTGCCCACTGTCCGATACAAGGTCCGCATGCATTTGCTAAAACCACACCACCCATTTTACCAAAGATGTCTAAGTAGCCATCTCTATCAACTGTATATCTTACTTGCTCTGAACCTGGAGTGATAGTGAACTCTGCTTTCGCTACTAAGTTTTTATCTACTGCTTGTTGAGCTATTGAAGCTGCTCTTGAAATATCTTCGTATGATGAGTTCGTACATGAACCTATTAATCCGACTTCTAATTTTGCTGGCCAGCCTGCTTCTTTAACAGCAGCAGCAAATTTTGATAATGGCCAAGCTAAATCTGGTGTAAACGGACCGTTGATATGTGGTTCTAATTCTGATAAGTTAATTTCAATTACTTGATCGAAATACGCTGAAGGGTTTACATAAACTTCATCGTCACCTGTTAAGTGTGCAGCAACTTTATCTGCTAACTCAGCAACATCTGCACGACCTGTACCTCTTAAGTAATCAGCCATCTTCACATCGTATCCGAAAATTGAAGTTGTTGCTCCAATCTCAGCACCCATATTACAGATAGTTCCTTTACCAGTACATGATAATGAATTTGCACCATCCCCAAAATATTCTACAATTGCACCTGTACCACCTTTAACAGTTAAGATACCAGCAACTTTTAAAATAACGTCTTTCGCAGATGTCCAGCCCGATAATTTACCCGTCAACTTTACACCAATTAATTTCGGAAACTTCAGCTCCCATGGTAATCCGGCCATCACATCACATGCATCTGCACCACCCACACCAATCGCTACCATCCCTAAACCACCTGCATTTACAGTGTGTGAGTCAGTACCTATCATCATACCACCTGGGAAAGCATAGTTCTCTAACACCACTTGGTGAATAATACCTGCACCTGGTTTCCAGAAACCGATACCATATTTATTAGATACCGATGCTAAGAAATCATATACTTCTTTATTTTGAGAATTTGCTGTTGCTAAATCTTTTGTAGCGCCTTCTTTTGCTTGAATTAAGTGGTCGCAATGTACCGTAGATGGTACTGCAACTTGAGGTCTACCAGCTTGCATAAATTGCAATAAAGCCATTTGTGCAGTAGCATCCTGCATAGCCACACGATCAGGTGCGAAGTCAACATATGACTTGCCTCTCTCAAATGCAGTGCTAGCTTGACCGTCCCAAAGATGGGCATATAATATTTTTTCAGTAAGCGTTAATGGTTTGTTTACGACTTTACGTGCAGCGTTCACTTTCGCATCAAGGTTGTCGTAGACCTTATTAATCATTTCAATATCAAAAGCCATTGTATATGTGTTTTTTATCGTTTTCGAAAGAATTGCGAATTTACTAAAAAAATGCAATCATCTACATTTAATAAGGGATTTTCGTATAAATTGTATAATGTATTAAGTATTATGTACAAAGTACCCGTACTTAATACCTAATACATAGTACAATCATAAATTTCTAAATATATACCCTCTCGCTTTCAAAGTATCTAGTGCTCTCGGCAGTGCATCTTTCAATCGTGGCATTGCTTTAATGCTGTCATGAAAAACTACGATTGAGCCAGGAGATACATTTTTTATAACATTTTGATAGCACTTTTCAGTATCAATTTTCTGATCAAAATCGGCTGAAAGAACATCCCACATGATGATTTTTGAATCGGGGTAGCCTTCTTTGAAGGCTTTGATTTGTGAAGGGCTTATTCTGCCGTATGGTGGTCTGAAGAGTAAGTTGCCGGTATATTTACTGCACTCGTCAATATTTTCTATGTATTCAGATGTTGGCGTCGACCATCCGTTTAAGTGATTGAAAGTATGGTTGCCAATTGAATGTCCGCGCGCAATTATATCGTTATAAATATGCGGATGTTTGCGAACATTATCTCCTATACAAAAGAAGGTCGCCTTTGCATTATAATGATCTAATACATCAAGTACATAGGGAGTTGCCTCTGGTATAGGTCCGTCGTCAAATGTTAAATAAATACTCTTATCATCAACCTGAATATCCCAAATCAGTGATGGGTAGATTTTTTTTAATACTTTCGGGTTCTTAATAAAGTACAT
>JBKCCA010000050.1:0-3214 GCA_046305595.1 bacterium | reverse complement strand
AGTAAAACTTACTGCAAAAGAAAAAGTTGATCAAGAAAAAAGAAGTGAAGATGATATCGCAAAAGGTATCGTAAAATTCTTAGTAGATGTTTACGATGAAACAGGTGAAACTGTTGCCATTGCTACCATCCTCACAATGGTGAAAAAACTTAATCAAGCGTAATAAAATTTTATGTTAGAGCAAATAAAATCTTTTTATCAGAACTTCATTCGTTTGTCAGATGAGAATTGGGTTTTACTAAGTTCTAAATTAAAAGTTGTTCAACTAAAAAAGGGCGATAAGCTTCACGATGTTGGCGAGGTATGTAATTATGTAACCTTTGTAAATAAAGGTATTTTAAGAGCTTATCATGTCATCGATGGGAAAGAATACATAGACACATTTTTTATTGAGAATGAATATCTATCAGATTATTGTAGTTTTTTAACGAGAACACCTGGACTTTTAATTGTTGAGTGTTTAGAAGCTTGCGAGTTGGTATTGTTAGACTATGATAGTGTACAAGAGCTATATGAAAAGGTAGATGAATTTCAAAAGTTCGGTAGATTAATGGCAGAATATCTATTCACAATGGTTTCGATGCGTAGCAACTCGCTTTTGTTTGAAAGTCCGGAACAGCGCTATATTAATTTTCAAAAAGAAAATGCCGATCTATTACAAAGAGTACCTCAATATATGATAGCATCGTATTTAGGCGTAACACCAGAGGCATTAAGTAGAATAAGAAAGAGAATCGTGACTAATTGATCTAAGTCAATAAATTAATAACAAAAGTATATATTGATTTGCATCAACAAGAAGCTTGGTTTTTTTGATACATCTTTGTGAAGAATTAAAACACCCATTATGAAAAGGCTAATCTTTTACATTTTATTATTCTTCACTGCAAGTATTTCATTTGCTCAAAACACACAAACTATTAGAGGCCGCATTATCGATGAAGCTTCAAAAAGTGCTATCACAGGAGCTACCATTCAGGTAATAGATATAGGTAACTATGCTGCAATAAGTAACGATGATGGTTTCTTTAAAATTGTAAATGTACCTATTGGTAGAAGGTCATTGAAAATCTCTTTAATAGGGTATGAGCCACAATTCGTGAACAATGTATTATTGACTACAGGAAAAGAATTAGAGATTAATATTCAATTATTAGAGAAGGTTAATAATCTTGCTGAAGCAGAAGTACTTTATAAAAAATCTGAAAATAAATCGACGACTAATAATGAAATGGCGAGTGTAAGTGCAAGGTCATTTAATATTGAAGACACCAAGAAATATGCAGGAGCATTGGGTGATCCATCTCGTATGGCACAAAACTTTGCAGGGGTAATAGGTGCTAATGATTCAAGAAATGATATTGTAGTAAGAGGGAATTCACCGAACGGACTGTTATGGCAAATGGAAGGATTAAACATGCCTAATCCGAATCATTTTGGGTCGATCAATAGTACTGGCGGACCTGTAAGTATTTTGAATAATAATAATTTGAATAAATCAGATTTCATGACGAGTGCTTTCCCGGCACAATATGGTAATGCATTAGCAGGGGTATTTGATTTAAGATTAAGAAATGGAAATACGAATAAAGCTGAGTACATCGCGCAGGTAGGTTTCAACGGATTTGAGTTTGGTGCCGAAGGTCCTTTTGCTAAAAATTCTAAATCATCGTACTTAATAAATTATCGTTATTCAACATTAGGTATTTTCAAACAATTAGGTATTGACTTTGGTACCGGATCAGCTACACCCATTTATCAAGATGTTAATTACAAATTCAATTGGGTGATCAATAAAAAATCAAGTTTAAGTTTATTCGGTTTTGCGGGTAATAGTAGCGTGAATTTTTTAGGTAATGAAGTAGATACAACTTTAACTGATTTGTATAGTAGTGATTTAGAAAATGTGAAAGTGAGATTTAGTTCGAGCTTTACCGGACTTAAATATGATTATCAACTAACGAATAAAACGAATTTAAATATTACTGCAGGTATTAGTACAAGTTATCAGAGGTTCTTAGGTGATTCAATAAGTTATTTAACGAGAGAAGAATTTAAAAGTGGAGATGCAAAGTTTAATACACTTAATTACTTATCACATATTTCATTATCACATAAACTCAATGCGAAGAATAGTATAGTAGTAGGAGTGATGAATGATTTAAATACCTTCAATTTAAAAAACATCAACTACTTTGCTGAAACCACGATAGAACAAATTATTATTGATAGAAAAGATCAATATGTAGTATCGCAAGTGTATGCCCAATGGAAACATCGATTTTCTGAGAAGCTTAGTTTGAATACTGGTTTGCGATCTCAAATGATTAGTTTGAATAATAATATAAGTGTTGAACCACGACTCGGATTAAGATATTTATTAGATGCTACAAAAAGTTTGAGTTTGGGATATGGATTGCATAGTCAAAGTCAGAATGTATATACCTATTTTGTGCAGACTCAGGTAGGTACTGGTTATGAATATTCAAATCAAAATTTAGATTTCACAAAGAGTCATCATTATGTTTTGAGTTACGATCAGAGCGTTAATGAATTTTTTAGAATCAAAGCAGAAGTATATTATCAAAGTATTTACAATGCACCTATTGAAAATAAATCATCTTCTTTCTCGGCTTTAAATACTGGTGCAGATTTTGAGCCTGTTGATGTTGATAGTTTAATAAACAAAGGTATTGGCGAAAACTATGGTATAGAACTTACTCTTGAAAGATTCTTCAATAAGGGGTATTACTTCTTATTTACAACTTCTTTATTTGATTCTAAATACAGAGGTGCTGATGGGGTATGGCGTAATACTGCTTTTAATACGAATTATGTATTTAACTTTTTAGCAGGTAAAGAATTCAACTTAAACAAAAAGGGTAGTGTATTAGCTTTCAATATAAAGTTGACTTCTACAGGTGGCAAGTATTTAACACCAATAGATTTTGCAAAATCAGAACAAGCTAAACAAGCTGTATTTATTCGTGATCAAGCCTTTTCAGAAAAGCAATCAGACTATTTCAGAACTGACATAAAAATTGCCTATAGAAAAGAATTCAAGAAAAGTAGCATGGAATTTTCTATAGATCTACAAAATGTAACTAACAACAAAAACGTATTCCAACAAACATATAATCCGAGGTCGAATAGTATTGTTACCGAATACCAACAAGGATTTTTCCCTGTACCAACATTCAGATTTACATTCTAA
>JBKCCA010000049.1:0-1254 GCA_046305595.1 bacterium | reverse complement strand
TACAAAAATACATCGGCAATTATAATGGAGAACAAACTGGAGCATTTGATTCTTTAGAAGGGGATTTGAAAAGCATCAAAGGTATAGAGATGGTCGATCAAAATCCGATCGGTAAATCATCAAGATCTAACCCTGTTACCTATGTGAAAGCATACGATGAAATAAGAAATTTATTTTCGTCGCAGAATTCAGCGAAGGCATTAGGACTAAAGCCATCTCATTTTTCATTTAAAGTTGATGGTGGTAGATGTGAAGTATGTCAAGGAGAAGGAGAAGTGAAAGTAGAAATGCAATTCATGGCTGACATCTTTTTACCATGTGAGAGTTGTGGAGGTAAAAGATTTAAACAAGAAGTTTTAGATGTTACTTACAAAGAGAAAAACATCTCTGATATATTAAATCTTACGATTGATGAGGCTATAGATTTTTTTAAGGATGATAAGAAAATCTTACAAAAAATTCAACCATTAGCAGATGTCGGCTTAGGATATGTTCAGTTGGGTCAATCATCTAATACTTTATCAGGAGGAGAAGCACAGCGTATTAAATTAGCATCCTTTTTAGTAAAGGGTCATACTAGTCATCATACATTATTTGTATTTGATGAACCAACAACTGGCTTACATTTTCATGATATCAAGAAATTATTAAAATCGTTTGATGCATTGATTGAGCAGGGCAATTCAATTATAGTGATAGAACATAATATGGATGTTGTGAAATGTGCAGATTGGGTGATAGATATCGGATTAGAAGGGGGAGATAAAGGAGGTAACTTGATATTTGAGGGCACTCCAGAGGAGATGGTGAAGAGTAAGAAATCATATACAGCACAATACTTAAAAGAAAAGCTTCAATAATTATTGAAGCTTTTCTTTTTTATTTTAGAAAGATATTACTCTTTAATAAACTTCGATCGATATGATTTACCTTGTTTTGTATTTATAGTAACATGATATAATCCAGTTGGTAAATTTTGGATATTGACTATTTCATTGTTTGATGATTCTAAAATTAATTTTCCAAATGAATCAAAAATATTTACAACAAACTCTGATTAATTAAGGTTAAAATAAAGATTATTGGATGTAGGGTTCGGATAAACATTTAGAGTTTCATATGATTTTTCGATACCAATAGTTGTATTGTTAGTATAATAGTTTTTTATACTATCTGCACTCAATAAAGTACCATCATTTAACATGTATTGGCTAAAATTACTTGTTAACAAGTTGTTATTATTGTCATATACAT
>JBKCCA010000048.1:0-6232 GCA_046305595.1 bacterium | reverse complement strand
GTCAGCGACTACAGGGTCACAAGAAACAATATGGTTATAAAAGGACTGTAAATTCGGCAATTTATTAGAATCGAGGGCAAATATGTACATACCATTACGAGTACCTAAAAACAATGCATCGCCCCTACTGAAAATGGTTTCAACCTCTGAAGTTACAATTCTTGCATCTTTCAAATCAAGTATGCCTTCATCATTTAGTTTATAAGTTTCTAAGTTATTGCCATTAAGTATATACAGATAATCACCATTCATGGTAAATCTAGCTGTTGAACCTGCTATTGAATTATCATTGGGTGATACTCCTGAATCGATACCACATGCAGTAAATAAAAATGATAATATGCTAATTATATAAATGTATCTTTTCATAACTATTTCTCCCAACCTACTATGATTAAACCTTCTGCTCTATTTTTCTTTGAATATTTATCGGGTATGCTTCCGAAATCTGGAGGCGTCATCTCTGGGAAGATGTCTTTCTTTCTCGACATTTCCACAACATCTTGAATGTTATCAATATTTAATACCACTAACTCGACCGCATTATCAACTATTAATTTATTGGAACGGATGGTCATATCTATACATCCGGGTACACTTATAAAAGTAATCTTTTGAGGAGATAATGGATCTGAATTATCAATGACATGGATGCCTTCATACATCTCATTTAGGAAAATATAATTTTGATATAAAATCATTTTACCTGGTTTATTTAGTTGACGAACACTCTGTGTTTTTACAGATACTTCAAGCTGCTCTCTCGACATAAATAGTGGGGTGTACTCGGTAACTGGTTCAGCATCATCGGTGGGTGGAAAGGGACATCCACTCATTATGATGGCGAATAAGGGTAAAATCAAAACCCATTGTCTTTTGATAAACATAGATAATTGTTTAATATTGTAACAATTTAAATATATCACAATTAAATTATTTTCCATACGTTCGAATATTAATAAAATATAAAATTATGAAAAGAGCCTCACTAGCCATTATCACTTTATTCTCTGCAAGTTTAGTATTAACTTCTTGCAAGACTAGACAAGTAGAAAGAATCGACCCAAGTCAACAAACAGACTTAAGTGGAAGATGGAATGATACCGACTCACGTTTAGTTTCTAATGAAATGATTTCTGATTGTATGTCAAGACCTTGGAGAACTGATTTTCAAACTGCTAAAGGCAAAAAGCCTGTCGTTATTGTTGGTACAGTAAGAAACAAAACTACAGAACATATTGAACCAGAAACCTTTATTAAAGACATGGAGAAAGCTTTCATAAATTCTGGATTAGTTTCAGTAGTTCAAGCAGGTGATGCTAGAAAAGAATTAAGAGATGAACGTAACGATCAACAAACATTCTCATCAGAAGATACTAAGAAAAAATGGGGATTAGAGAAAGGTGCTGACTTCATGATGAATGGTGTTATTACTTCTTTAGTTGATCAATATGGAAATAACAAAGTAGTTTACTATCAAGTTGATTTAGAACTTACCAATTTAGAGACTAATGAAAAAGTGTGGATTGGTGATAAGAAGATTAAGAAAGCGATAAAGAACTAAAAAAGTACAAAGTACAATGTATTAGGTACAATGTACTATGTACTTTGTACCTAATACATTGTACCTAATACAATCAAAACCGTTTGCCTACATTGAAAAGACTAACCCCAATTCTATTTCTATTTACCTTCATTGCTTTGAGTGTCAGCTCATGTGCTACCTATTATCAAAAGCTTGCAGAGTTTAATGGCAAGATTGAATCAGGTAATATTTCAGAGGCTAGAACTTTACTAGAAAAAGATAAGAAAACAGCTGAAGGCAAAAACCGATTGATTTATTTTATGAATCGCGGAACTGTAGAAATGCTGTCAGGTAATTATGCTGTAAGTAATCAGTATTTCAATCAAGCAGATATAACGATTGAAGACTTTCAGAAAAAAGCTTCTACTCAAGCTCTCGCTCTAATTTCAAATCCGATGGCTACCGAATATTCAGCAGAAGATTATGAGAAAGTAATGATTCATTATTACAAAGCGATCAATTATATTCAGCTAGGTGATAAAGAGGCTGCGCTTGTTGAGTGCAGAAGATTGAACTTAAAACTTCAAAAGTTAAATGATAAGTATACTAGGAAGAATAGGTATTCTGAAGATGCCTTCGGACTAAACTTGATGGGTATCATTTACGAATCATCCGGAGAAATAAATAATGCATTTATTGCTTATCGTAATGCTGTTGAAGCTTATGATAAAATTTATACCAAACAATTTAACACAGCCATACCTGATCAGTTAAAGAAAGATGTTATTAGAACAGCATATGAAATGGGTTTCGATGATGAAGCTCGACAGTTCGAAGAACGATTTGGAATAAAGAACATTGCAAAGATCAATAATCAACCTGAACTTATTTTCTTTTGGAACAATGGTCTAGGTCCGGTTAAATCTGAAAGTAGTATCAACTTCAGCATCGTTAAAGGTCAAGGTGGGTATGTGACTTTTGTGAATGAGGAGTTCGGACTCAACATACCATTTCCATTACCAGCAGGGAATAGTACCAATTCAGCATTAGGTGACTTAGAATTTATCAGAGTTGCTTTCCCAAAATACGTTGAACGAGCACCATATTATTCAAGTGCAAGTTTACAAGCCGATTCAAAATCTTATAACTTATAGCTCGCTGATAACATAAATAACATACCATTCAAAACTTTAGATGATCGCATGCTAAGAGAAATTAGCAATTCATTACTCAGATTAGCAACTAAGAAAGCAGCAGAATATGCTGCACGCGACCAAAATCAAAATATGGGTTCATTGGTAGGTATTGTTAATGCCTTTACCGAAAAAGCCGATACCCGTAATTGGCAAACACTGCCCCATTCAATTCATTATACCCGAGTGCCATTAAAAGTTGGCGATAATGAAATAAAACTAAAGCTTGTATCGTTTGATAAGAAGAGCGTAAGAGAGCAAAGTTTTAAATTCAACGCTGAAAAAGGAAAAACACTTTTTCAGGTCTATCAAAATTTTGAATCTCGCGCATATTCATTAGCTTCGTATTAAATTCGATGCTATTTATAGTCTTTAAATGAAAAAATTATTACTCATATTTTTTATTGTTTTTTCTTGTTTTAACAGCATAGCTCAATCGGCTCTGAAAGTTAATTCAATAGAATTCAAAGCATCTTATTACAAACATAAAGGGATGTTGATAGATGTGCGTACATCTTATGAGTATAGCGACGGACATATTGAAAACGCTAGAAACATTGATGTAAGTCTACCGAATTTCGATTCTGAAATCGAAAAACTAGATAAAGACCAAGCTATATTTTTATATTGTGGAGTAGGCATAAGAAGTGCTAAAGCCGCAACTATTCTTCGTAAAAAAGGCTTTAAATATGTGTATGATCTCGACGGAGGCTACAAAGATTTAATTAAAGTGGGCATGCGTTCAGTAAAATAACATGTCGAATAATTTAGAAATAGTTATTACTTCGGATGGTTCCGCTACCCTATTTAATGCTGCTGTTGGAGAGAAATATCATTCAAAACATGGAGCTTTGCAAGAATCGCAACATGTGTTTGTCAACAGCGGACTTCAATTTTTTATTGACACATTTCAGAAAACAGAAGTAGATATATTGGAAGTTGGTTTCGGCACCGGACTTAATTTTTTATTAAGTGCAGAAAAAGCAAAAGCTGCTAACATCCGAATAAATTATACAGGCATTGAAAAGTACCCTGTACCCCTTCATTTACTTGATAAAACAGCATACGGACAATACATTGATTCAGCAAAAAATTGGAAAAAATTTTTAGAGATTTACGAGAAAAGTTTTACTGAAAATATTGAATAAATTGATGGTGTTAAGCTTCGTAATCATCAAGTAGATTTATTGAATTTTAATGATCAAAAGAAATACGATCTAATTTATTTTGATGCCTTTGCTGCAGTACATCAACCAGAGATGTGGAGCAAAGAATCTATTGCACATACTTGTAGCTTTTTAAAAGATAAAGGTATATTTGTGACCTATAGCGTAACGGGTGAACTCAAAAGAAATTTAAAGTCTTTAGGCTTCAATATTCAAAGGCCTGCGGGTGCAGCCGGTAAACGCGAAATGATGCGTGCCATTAAGTCTTAACATGATATACAAATACATACTTCGTCCGATTTTCTTTTCAATAGACCCTGAAAAAATACATCATCTAGTTTTTAAACTTATTAAGTTTTCTCAATCTATACCTGGTGTACCTTACATCACTCGATTGATTTATGTTACTAAAAGTCCGAAATTAGAACACGAAGTTTTTGGAATTAAATTTCCAAATCCGGTCGGACTCGCAGCTGGTTTCGACAAAGATGCAAAGTTGTATAAGGAGTTATCGAACTTCGGATTCGGATTTATTGAAATTGGAACCATTACTCCTCTTGCTCAGCCTGGTAATGAGAAGCCACGTATGTTCAGATTACCTGCCGACCAAGCTTTAATCAATCGCATGGGATTCAATAATGAAGGCATAGAGGGTGCAATTGAACGTTTAAAAAATAGACCCAAAGATTTAATTATTGGTGGTAACATCGGTAAAAATAAAATCACTCCGAATGAAGAGGCTATCAATGATTACGAAAAATGCTTCGAAGCGCTATTTGATTACGTAGATTATTTTGTAGTAAACGTAAGCTCTCCCAATACCCCTAATTTAAGAGCCTTACAAGAGAAAGAACCTCTGAAACAACTATTATCTCATCTTCAACATTTAAACACCAAGAAGGCTAAGCTAAAGCCTATCTTATTGAAAATAGCCCCCGACTTAACGAATGAACAATTAGATGATATCGTTGAGATCGTACAATACAGTAAAATTGCTGGAGTTATTGCAAGCAATACAACGATTTCAAGAGAAGGATTAGCGACGAGTAAAGAGCGTATTGCAGAAATTGGTATGGGCGGACTTAGTGGTAAGCCATTAACTGAGAGATCAACAGAGGTAATCGCTTATTTATCTAACAAATCAAAAAAATCATTCCCTATCATTGGGGTTGGTGGTATACATACTGCGGATGATGCTATTCAAAAGCTAAATGCTGGGGCAACATTGGTGCAATTATACTCTGGATTCATTTATGAAGGTCCTGCTCTCATAAAAGCTATTAACAACAGAATTTTAAATTAAAAAAACCTTGCGCTGTTTATAATGTTTAAGCATTATGAACGCGGTAGATTTAGATAGAATCATAGAAATGGCATGGGAAGATCGTACTCCATTTGATGCCATAAAATCACAATTTGGAGTTGATGAAGCATCGGTAATTGCTTTAATGCGTAAGAATTTAAAGCGAAGTAGTTTCGAGCGTTGGCGTAAAAGAGTGACTGGGAGAAAGACTAAGCACTTACAGAAAAGAGTAGACGATATTACAAGATTCAAGTGCGGTTTACAGCGCCAAATAACAGGCAATAAAATCAGTAAACGTTAAGAATTAAAAGCAAAAATCCCGTATTGCTGAAAGCAATCGGGATTCAATATCTTAATAATTATAAAGAATTATTCAGCTGAACTTTCTTCATTCGACTTTGCCACTGGCTTCTTGATAGATTTATCAGTAGCCAATTTCAAACGTTGTTTTCTAAGTCTAGAAACCGTTTTATTTTTTCTGTCTTTTCTTTTTAATCTAGTAACACCCATTTTCTTAAAAATTTTTGTTCAACCTGTTTTTTTGGAGGTCGAGAGCGGATTCGAACCGCTGTACAAGGTTTTGCAGACCTCTGCCTAGCCACTCGGCCACTCGACCCTAAATTTAGAGTTTGCAAATGTACTAAAAAACATCATTAGCACAAGTAATTTATAAAAAAAGCTTATTTAAGCTCTTCCTACGAACTCTGAACACAATATAGCTGTTGCCACAGCAACATTTAATGATTCTGCTGATCCCCCATAATTCGGTATAGTTATGGGTTTATTGACGAGCTTAATATTATCTTCATGAATGCCATGTGACTCTGAACCCCTTAATAAAATACCCCTCTTGGCTTCCTTAACTGTATAAACATCAGTACCTTTTAACAATGCACCCCATATATTTTGATCTTTATGGGTATTTAAAAACTCATGTAGATCTACATGCTGAACATTAACCCTCAGTATAGAACCCATGGTTGATTGTACGACTTTCGGATTGTATAATTCAACACTATCATCAGAACAAATTATATGTTTAATA
>JBKCCA010000047.1:0-3109 GCA_046305595.1 bacterium | reverse complement strand
CTTTTAGAACTGCGGATGTTATAAAATCTTTAAGAGAATATTATGAAGTAGATTTTGTGAATATTTCGAGATCAATTCCTCAAGACTTATTTCAATACAAAGCATTAGTAATTGCAAAGCCTACAAAGATATTTACAGATGGAGATAAGTTTAATATTGATCAATACATTATGAATGGAGGTAGAGTGCTGTGGTTAATAGATCAAACGAATGCAAACCTCGATAGTTTGGGTAAAGAGCAAATGATGATTACGAGTAGTTATGATTTGAATTTAGATGATCAATTATTTAGTTATGGAGCTCGTTTAAATTATGATTTAATACAAGATGTTCAATGCGCGCCTATACCAGTGGTTACTGGTAATGTAGGGGCACAACCTCAAACTGAATTATTCCCCTGGTTATTTTATCCGATTTTTGTTTCAAATTCTACACATCCTGTAGCGAAAAATTTAGATGGCGTACGTTCAGAATTTTCAGGTACAATAGATACAATTAATGTAGCGGGAATTACAAAGTCACCATTATTACAGAGTTCTAAGTATGCAAAGATTTTAAATGCACCTGTAAGAATATCGATGCAGATGTTAGCAATTGAACCTAATCCGACTCAGTTCAACAAACAAAATTTAATAACTGCATTAGCTTTAGAAGGTAAGTTTAAATCGGTTTATAAAAATAGATTAGTGGTACAAAATGATAGTGCTAAGTTTTTAGAAGATAGTAAACCAACTAGAATGATTGTGATTGCAGATGGTGATATTATAAAAAATTATTATTCAGAAAAAGATAGTTCAGTATATCCGCTTGGCTTCGACAGATATTCTCGTCAAAGTTTCTCAAATAAAATATTTATTCAAAATGCAATCGATTGGTTAGCCGACGACTACAATTTAATTGAAGCAAGATCTAAAGAAGTTAAGTTAAGATTACTTGACAAAGAAAAAATTAAATCCCAAAAAATGAAATGGCAATTGTTTAATATCGTTTTCCCAATTGCATTAATAGTTATTGTTGGTATATATTTATTCTATTATAGAAAACGTAAATACGCTAAATAAGATGAAAAAAAATACATTATATATTATTATTCTGTTGGTGTTGGTGGGTGTTGCCTATTATGTATATAATACTAAAGGTTCTAAAAGTAGTATTAGTAATAGATTAAAAGATTTTGCAGTTGAAGATACTAGTAGTATTGATAAGATTATCATATCTAATAAAAACGGATCTGTTTTGAAGTTGACCAAAACAAATGGAGTCTGGATAGCGAATGATTCTATCAAAGCAAGAAAAGATATAGTTAGAACACTTTTAGAAACTATTAAAAGAGTTAGTATAAAATCACCAGTAAACAAAGCAATGAAAGATAATGTCATGAGACAATTAGCAACTGGTGCTGTTCAAGTAGAGATATTTATAAATGGTGATTTAGAAAAGAAATATTTTGTTGGTGGAGCTACGCAAGACGGATTAGGTACGTTTTTCTTGTTAGATAATAGTGACGAACCCATAGTTGCTCATATACCTGGCTTTGATGGTTACTTAACAGTTCGATATAATACTAATGCTGAAGTTTGGCGAGATAGAGAAGTTTTTAGATATTATCCACAAAACATTGACATCATTAGTATCGATTATCCCAATTTAAATAAAGAGTCATTTAGCTTACGTATTTCGGGCAAAGATTATGTTTCATTAACCAATAAAGCAGGTGATACGGCTACAAGTAATATCAATGGTGAATATCTTAGAAATTATCTAATTAATTATACTGATATTCAATATGAAAATGTTGCGAATGCCAAGAAAATTAAATTAGGGGAGGTTTTATTACCTGAAAATTTAATATGTATCATAACTGTTTTTGATAAGTCTGGACAATCTAAAAAGGTTGAACTTTTTAGACGATTTTTTGACGGACAAAATTTCGTTGCTAGTGGCAGTGAAATTGACCTAGATCAAAATAGAATGTTTATCAGAGTAAATGGAAAAGAGGTTTATAATGCTCAATATAACGCATTTTCTAAGCTAATTGTTAGGTACGGTGATTTCTTTTCAGTGCCTAGTAAATAAGCTAAATTAATATTATATATTTGCTACGAACTTAAAAATAATAGAAGATTAAGGGTATGAAGTTTATTGTTTCATCATCAGCATTGCTTAAGCAATTGCAAGTTATCAGCGGTGCTTTAAGTACAAATACAGTGTTACCAATTATCGAAAACTTTTTATTCGAAATTAATAATGGTAACCTAACTGTTTCGGCTACAGATTTGCAAACTACCATGACTACCTCACTAACCGTAGAGGCTAAAGAAAATGGTAAAATTGCAGTACCGTCGAAAATATTATTAGATACTTTAAAGACCTTAGCAGACCAGCCTATCACATTTACTATTAATGACGATAATTTCGCAATAGAAATGACTGCAGGTGATGGTAAATATAAGTTAGTAGGTGAAAACGGTGAAGATTTCCCGAAAATCCCTAAAATTGAACAAGCTGCTACAGTTATGATTTCAGCATCTGTTCTATCAGAAGCTATTTCGAAAACAATTTTCGCTGTTAGTACAGACGAGCTTCGTCCGGCTATGACCGGCGTTTATTGCCAGATGTCAACTGAAAACTTAACTTTTGTTGCAACTGATGCTCATAAATTAGTTCGCTACAGAAGAAGAGATGCTAAAGCGGATGTTGCTAGTTCATTCATTTTGCCTAAAAAAGCTTTGAACTTGTTAAAGTCATCATTGCCAACTGAAGATATTAGCATCAATGTAGAATACAACAATACTAATGCTTCATTCTCTTTCAACAATGTCAATTTGATTTGTCGTTTGATTGATGAAAAATATCCAGATTATGAGGCTGTTATACCAGTTAATAATCCGAATAAATTAACCATCGATAGATCTCAAATTTTAACATGTTTGAAACGTGTTTCAATTTTCTCAAATAAAACAACTCACCAAGTACGTTTGAAAATTACAGGGTCTGAATTGCAGATTTCTGCGGAAGATATGGACTTTTCAAATGAGGCGCATGAACGTTTAAGTTGTCAATATGAAGGAGAAGATATTGAAATCGGATTCAATGCTAAGTTCTTAAT
>JBKCCA010000046.1:0-9704 GCA_046305595.1 bacterium | reverse complement strand
GCATTAAGTAGAAGTGTTTTAGATTATGGCAAAGCTGATTCATTAAATCAGATTTATAAAAAAATAGAATCAGTAAAAGCAGAAAATTTACAAGAATTAGCAAATGATGTATTTAACGAAAATCAAATCAGTAAATTAATTTATCTACCTGAATAAAAATGGAATTCTTAGACGAAGCATTAGCTAAATATATAGAACAACATACTGACGAAGAGCCAGCTTTATTAAAAGAATTGAATAGAGAAACTCAATTAAAAGTATTGATGCCTCGCATGATTTCTGGGCATTTTCAAGGCAGAGTAATTAGTATGTTAACTAAAATGATTAAGCCTAAAAATATCTTAGAAATTGGTACATATACTGGCTATTCTGCATTATGTTTTGCTGAAGGATTAGTAGATGGTGGTAAATTAATAACTATAGATATAAATGAAGAGCTAGAAGATTTAGTAAGATCATACTTTAATAAATCTGAATACAAAAATAAAATCGAATATCATTTAGGAGATGCTGCTGAAATTATACCTACATTAAATGATAAGTTTGATATTTTGTTTATTGATGCAGATAAAGAAAATTACTCTAAATATTACGATTTAGTTTTTGACAAAGTAAATAAAGGCGGATATATTATTGCCGACAATGTATTATGGAGTGGTAAAGTAGTAGGTGAAAAAATTGATAAAGATACTCGTGCTATATTAGAGTTTAATAAAAAAGTACAAGACGACATCAGAGTAGAAAATGTATTATTTCCTATTCGCGACGGCTTGCTTATTGCCAGAAAACTTTAAGTATACAAAGTAAATTAATCCGGTAATAATAGCTTTTGAATACCCAATCAATGCTAAATCAGTAAAGCCAGTTTGTATAACTTCAGCCCAGGTTTTTTCAGAATTAATATAATAGATTGAAACGCCTGAGATATATAATGCAGTTTGTGCAAGCACAACTGATAACATTATGTACAAAAACTTTTGTTGATGTCCGATCATACCAGTTATAAATGCAGCAACAGGAAAAGCAAATAGATACCCAACACTCGGGTCAGCTAAAATTGAAAGTCCGAAATCTTCACCAGCAAACACTGGTAAAAATGCACCAAACATCAAATAAATTAATTGTGAAGTAATTCCCGCTGTAGCCCCTGCCATAAGTCCGGCTAATAATACAAATACACTTTGCAAAGTAATAGGTATATCTCCATTAGGTATATTAACATCTGCAGCTACAGTAGTTAAGAATGCGAATAATGTACTCGCTATTGCAAATTTTTTATAATCCATTTTATTCTAGTATTGCTTTAATATCATCTTCTGACAATGACTTCATAAATGATTCTTCTGTAGTAATTAAACTGTCAGCAATTCTTCTCTTCTTTTCTTGTAATGCTAATATTTTTTCTTCAACAGAATTCTTAGTTATAAATTTATAAATAAATACGGTATTTTTTTGTCCAATTCTATGTGTTCTATCTATAGCTTGTTGTTCTACCGCCGGATTCCACCATGGATCTAAAATAAATACATAATCTGCTTCAGTAAGGTTTAATCCGACCCCACCCGCCTTTATCGATATTAAAAATATCTGAATCTCATCATTCGTTTTAAACTCCTCTACAACTTCTTGCCTGTTTAATGTAGAACCATCTAAGAACGAATAGTTAATATTATTATCATTAAAGTATTTTTTGAACAAGTTCAAATGTTTTACAAATTGTGAGAATATTAATACCTTATTACCTTTCGTTAAAATATTTTCAAGAGTATAAATTACATCAGAAAACTTACCCGACTCTGCATCATAATCTTCATCAACCATTCTAGGATGATTTGCAATTTGTCGTAATTTATTTAAACCTTGTAATAATTGAATATGTGACCTACCTATACCTTGCTCTGTAATTACCCTTAATAATTCATTTCTATAAAAAGATTTTGTCTCTTCATAAAGCTTCTCTTGTTCTTCACTCATATCTGAGTAATACAACTGCTCTACCTTAGGTGGTAATTCAGATGCAACTTGTTGTTTAGTTCTTCTAAGTATGAATGGTTTAATAAGAGTTTGTAATTTGTTCGCTTTCTCTTCGTCTTGCTTTTTATCAATAGGTGTAGCAAATTCATCATTAAAAAAAGTTTGTGAACCTAATAAACCCGGATTTACGAATGACATTTGAGACCATAAATCTGTCACTGAATTTTCGACTGGTGTTCCACTTAATACTAATTTGAACTTTGATTTTAAAGATCTAACTGATCGAGAAATTTTTGAAGATGGATTTTTTATAATTTGACTTTCGTCTAAAATAATATAATGGAAATAAAATGATTTTAATATATCAATATCAAGTCGTGTAATACCATAAGTAGTTAGAACTATATCGTATTTACTAAAATTAGAAATTTCTTTGTCTCTATATCCACCTGTGTAAATATGAATCTTTAAATCAGGGGTAAATTTTTTCGCTTCATTTAACCAATTATGTATTAAGGATGTTGGCATTACAATTAATGATGTACGTGGGTAATCATTCGCTTGTATTTGCTGCTGATCAAATAGTGTACCTGATATGCTCTCAAACAAACTCGGTTGAGTAGCATTAATGATTGCTTCTTCTTTAACTTTTTGTAATAGAGCTAAAGTCTGAATGGTTTTACCTAAACCCATGTCATCAGCTAAACAACCACCGAAATTCCATCTTCTTAAAAAATGAAACCAATCATAGCCCGCTTTTTGATATTGACGTAACTCCCCTTTAAAATTTGCAGGCATTTCAATTTCATCAATATTCTCAAATGCACTTAACTTCTGTAGCTTTCTATCAATTGTTAATTGTGCTAACTCTGAATCAGCATATTCTTTTAATAAGGCAATATGATGTTTTTTGATTTTTAGTTCTTTGCCAGATTCAGAAAAATGAAATAAACTTTGATAAGTAGCAAACCACTCATCAGGTATTATGGCAATCTCACCGTTTGGTAATAAGAATTCTTTTCTGCCATTTAAAATATGATCTTTTAATTCAATAAAAGGCACTTCCATTTTACCAAAATAAACTATTGCATATACATCAAACCAATCGTTCGATTCATTAATTTTTAAGTCTATTTTACTCTTACCTAAGAAATATTTTTTACCCTTTTCTTCTTGTTGAATGTTAAAACCAGCAGCAGCTAAAGTTTCATTATTTTCAGATAACCATTCTAACATTTGATGTTGCGTACTAGGTTCCTCAACATTAGATTTATTGTGAATAGTAAATGCTGAACCTTCAGTTGCAATTAAGCCCATGTCGGTCAACACCTTTATTTTTGTAGCCTCCCACGATAATGAGCGTTTGACACGATGAAAAATATACTCATCATTTTTATTTTCTACACTTACCGAAACCTTAGTCCCTGATTGATATAGAAAATTATATTTACCGTATTGAAAAGATAAAACTAATTGAATTGAATCATTCCAAGTGTTTACGATTTTTAAAATAGGTACTGCTTCAAATTGCTCAGTGATGATTTGAAAACCTTCAGCATATACATTATGCCTTTCAATTAATGGACCAATAAATTTTTTGAAATAAGTTGACTCAGAACTTTTCGGAATATCAATAAATCGTTTGTTTAAAAATGGTAATAGTTTTTTACCATCTAAGTCTTGATCAAAAAATAATAATGCATTTCCTAATAACATGTAAGCAGGTTGCATAGAAATAATCTCTGCATCTTTAAACATGAATTCAATTCTTTCGCCTAGATATTTTATTGTAGGGAAATATCTAGTGCCATCTACACTTCTTCTAAAATGAAATAATACTGATGCTGGTTCTTTGGCAATATGTAATTGCTTATGAACAGGGTCACCTTCTTTACCCATTTCAAACAATGGCTTATTGCCAATCATTTTTATAGCTTCTATTAGCTTCTTTTCTATAATCGGACGAACGATTGCATAAAGTTTATCATTCCAAATTTTAGCAAAATATGCCGCTGGTCTGATTATTTCTTTATGATATTTTTTAATGATGTATTCTTGATCAAGCTGATCTAATAATTTTATGATCTTATAATCTTGATCATCTAAAAATGTATCGAATTCTTTTGCAGTTTGAGTATATAGTTTACGATGAGTTAATGAGAAACCACCATTCGAATTCAATTGAACAATATGAGGTTCAATCACGAATCCTAAATACGGGTGTTTACCTAATGAATAAACTAATTTGCAGGCTTTCTTACTATCTACTCTTACCACTATAAAAAAATATAGTAGAAGTTATGATTTAAAAAAATTCAAATGTAAATATTCTTAGCGCTTAATGCTTATTACTCGAAGAGTTTTTTTAAACATTTATTTGACCTTGAAATACTTTTTCAGCCGGACCAATTAAAAAAACATGGCTAAATCCGTTCGAATCAATATTGAACTGTACTTTAAGTTTACCACCTGGGGTGTTAATATCTACTGATTGTTCACCATTTCGATTGTGTTTTAAAGCAAAAGCCATAGCACATGCTGTAACTCCAGTACCACATGAAAGCGTTTCATCTTCAACTCCTCTTTCATATGTTCTAACATTTATTCCATTTGCTGTTTCTTCTACAAAATTCACATTTATACCTGCAGTATTATAGACATCGTTATATCGAATATTTCTTCCTTCAGTGTAAACATCTAATGAGTTTAATTCATTTACCCATTTTATATAATGGGGTGAACCTGTGAATATTTCGTAATCAGAATTTAGAGCTTTCCAATTAGCAACATTGATCATTTGTAAGTCAATAACATTGTCAGAAATTTTGGCATAATGTGCGCCGTCAACTGCCAAAAAGCGACATTCAGACTTTACGATACCTAAGTACTCGGCAAACCTAACGATACAGCGACCACCATTACCACACATGCTACTTTCCCTACCATCCGAATTAAAATATACCATTTTAAAATCGTAGCCAGCCTCATTTTCTAATAACATTAATCCGTCAGCTCCAATACCAAACCTCCTGTCGCACAATTGTTTATATAATTGAATATCATTTACAGGGAATGTATTTTCCCTGTTATCAATTAGAATAAAATCGTTGCCAGCACCTTGGTATTTATAAAAAGTATATTCCATGAAATGAAAACATTAATACTTGTAAAGTAGTTTTTACAAAAGTACGGCAATTATTTCAAATGCTTGGTCGTTTCAATGGCATTGAATTTGAAATAGGTTCTACAAATTAATCCTTTAACACAAAAAAAGAACATGAAGAAGAATATTTTTATCGGATTATTAATCGCAAGCCTTGGAGGCTTTGTTGGAGTGGCAGCATATAAATTTTTTGAAGACAAGGGCCCTACAACTATTACAGAAAAACAAAAAGTGCAATTTGCAAGTCTACCGACTTATGCAGAACCTGATGGAGGTACTGATTTCACAGTAGCTGCTGCAAAAACTGTTGCAGCTGTTGTACACATCAAAGTAACCATGAGCTCAAGTCCGCAAGCCAATTACATCGACCCAATTTTTAGAGATTTTTTTGGTGATGGAGGTTTTCCATTCGGTCAAAGAGGTCCGTCGATGGGTTCAGGCTCTGGTGTAATAATTTCTGCGGATGGTTACATCGTGACAAATAATCACGTTGTGAATGGTGCAGATAAAATTGAGGTAGTGCTTAATGACAAAAGATCTTACAAAGGTAAAGTAATAGGTACCGACCCTAATACTGATTTAGCATTAGTAAAAATTGAAGCAGATAATTTACCATTTGTTGTTTATGGTAATTCTGATAATGTAAAAATTGGTGAGTGGGTATTAGCAGTTGGTAATCCCTTGAATTTAACATCAACAGTAACTGCAGGTATCGTTTCAGCAAAAGGTAGAAACATCAATATCATTGGTGAAGATGGTAGTAGAACACCATTCCCAATTGAATCATTTATACAAACAGATGCAGCAGTAAACAGAGGTAATAGTGGTGGAGCATTAGTTAATACTCGTGGTGAGCTTGTTGGTATTAATACAGCTATCGCATCTCAAACAGGTATGTACGCAGGGTACTCATTTGCAGTACCTGTAAATCTTGTGAAAAAAGTAATGGATGATTTACTAGAATATGGTAAAGTACAAAGAGCATTTTTAGGTGTACAAATTCAAGAGGTGAATTCGGATGTTGCTAAAGAGAAAGGTCTCAAGTCAACTCGTGGAGTATTGGTTGCTAGAGTGAATGATGGTGGTGCAGCAGAATTAGCTGGTGTGCAATCGGGCGATGTTATTATTTCAGTTGCAGGAGTTGAAGTAAATAGTACTTCAGAGTTAATGGAACAAGTAGGTAGACATAGACCAGGCGATAAAATTGATATTAAAGTTATCAGAGAAAATAAAGATAAAAACTTAGCAGTTGTATTAAGAGGTGAAGACAATACCACTGATTTTAAAAAGAAAGAACCAATCAATGTAAATAATTTATTAGGTGCAGAATTTCAAGATTTGAGTTCATCTGAAAAGAAAAACTTAAGAATTGAAAATGGAGTGAAAATCAATTCGCTTAAAGCTGGTAAAATGAGTAGTGTTGGTATTCGCAGCGGATTTATCATTACACGATTAAATAATAAAACTGTAAGTTCTGCTGAGGATGTTGACAATATTGTAAATTCATCAGAGAACAATATGATCATGATAGAGGGTGTTTATCCTCAGAATCCGAATTCTAAATACGTTTATTCATTTAACATTAAATAAAGATTTAAAACACATATTAAAAGGAGTCGAAATTGCGACTCCTTTTTTATTTAACAATTCTACCAGACTTGTAATAATATCTACGATAATAACCTTCATTCAAATCACTAATAATTACACCTCTTTGAGTAGAGGCGTGAACGAATTTATTGTCTCCTAAATAAACGCCAACATGTGATACACCACCTCTTCGAATTCTAAAAAAGACGAGATCGCCTTCACGCAATTCAGATTTAGGTATTACAATTGTTTGTTTAAAAATACTCCTAGAATCTCTTTCTAAAGTTTTCTTATATACAGATTCATATATCACATTCGTAAATGCTGAACAATCTATACCACGCTTAGAACTTCCACCATAACGATATGGTGTGCCTATCCATTCATAAATCTTATAATATAAATCTAAATTTGAAGTTGTATCTAATGGAAGTCCGACCCTTTGCGCATGAAACGCATATCTCAAGGTATCTGGATCTAGAACATCTTTATCTTTGGGTATAACAGCTTCGTCAATAGGCATAGCCTTCAATTTCTTCTGTTTTTTACGAGAGAACTGAGCATCTGCATCTGCAAAAGCCAACAATATTATTATTAAGCACAGTAATCTCCTCATACATCCGAAAATAGCCCCTAAAATAAGAAATCTTCTAAATATGCCTCATTTTACTTAGTGTACTTTGTACAATTATTCATATTATTGTATACTGAAATAAAATAGTGTTGAAATACAGCGAATTAAAATCTACTCTTTACAAACAATAGATTTAATATTTTGTATTTTATTGATAGATTTGCGATTCATTTGATCAAAATAAAAAATATGGCGATTAAGATTACAAAAGAGACTTATTTGAACTGGTACGAATCAATGCAGTTGATGCGTAAATTCGAAGAACGTGCCGGTCAGTTATATGGGCAACAAAAGATCCGTGGATTTTGCCATTTATACATTGGGCAAGAAGCGGTAGTTGCTGGAGCAATGTCGGTATTAAGACATGAAGATGGTATGATCACAGCTTATAGAGATCATGCACATGCAATAGCAAAAGGTATTTCTGCAGATGCAGTGATGGCTGAGTTATATGGTAAGGTTACAGGTTGCTCAAAAGGCAAGGGTGGCTCTATGCATATGTTTTCAGCGGAGCATAATTTTTATGGTGGTCACGGTATCGTAGGCGGACAAATTCCATTGGGTGCAGGTGTTGCATTCGCAGAGCAATTTAAGGGTACAGATAATGTTTGTGTTTGTTATATGGGTGATGGTGCAGTTCGTCAGGGTGCATTAAACGAAACCTTTAACATGGCGATGTTATGGAAGTTGCCAGTGATATTCATTTGTGAGAACAATGGTTATGCAATGGGTACCTCGGTATCTCGTACAACAAATTTAACAGATATATACAAAATCGGATTAGGATTCGATATGCCATCGGCACCAGTTGATGGTATGAGCTGTGAAGCAGTTCACCAAGCGATGGATGAAGCAGTTGACAGAGCAAGACGTGGTGACGGTCCGACTTTCTTAGAAATCAAAACATACCGTTTCAAAGGACACTCGATGTCTGACCCTGCTAAATACAGAACTAAAGACGAGGTTGAAGAATACAAATCAAAAGATCCAATTGAGCAAGTGAAAGCTACTATCTTGAAAAAGAAATATGCTGATGAAGCTTGGTTAGAATCTGTTGATCAAAAGATAAAAGATATAGTAGAAGAATCGGTAAGATTCGCAGAAGAGTCACCATACCCAGATGCATCTGAATTATACACAGATGTATATGTACAAAGTGACTATCCATACATTATGGACTAATTTGATTATTTTAAAATAATATAAATTTTAAATTATGGCTGAAGTAGTAAGAATGCCGAAGATGAGCGATACCATGACTGAAGGGGTATTAGCTAAATGGCATAAAAAAGTTGGTGATAAAGTGAAGTCAGGTGATTTAGTAGCAGAGGTTGAAACCGACAAAGCGACAATGGATTTTGAATCTTTTCAAGAAGGTACCATTTTATATATCGGCGTTGATGAAGGTAAGGCTGTACCAGTAGATACAATCATCGCAATCTTAGGTAAAGAAGGTGAAGATTATAAATCATTATTAACTGATGCACCAGTTGCGGTTGCAGCTGAAACTAAAAAAGAAGAACCTGCTGCTGCTCCTGTAGCTGCTAGTGCTCCGGCAGTAGCACATGTAGAAACAAGTTCTTCTGATTCTAGAGTTAAAGCATCACCATTAGCTAAAAAATTAGCTGAAGAAAAAGGTATCGACTTAAGTCACGTTAAGGGTTCTGCAGAAAATGGTAGAATTATTAAGAAGGATGTCGAAAGCTTTACACCTTCAAGCTCGGCAAGCTCTAACAAATCTGCAAGCATCAACATACCTACATTTATAGGTCAAGAAAAATATACTGAAGTAGCAATTTCGCAAATGCGTAAAACAATTGCAAAGCGTTTATCAGAAAGTAAATTCACTGCTCCACACTTCTATTTAAAAATGACAGTTGATATGTCAGCTGCAATGGAAGCAAGAGTGAAGATGAATGAAATGGCACCAGTAAAAATTTCATTCAACGATATCGTATTAAAAGCAGTAGCAGTTGCATTGAAGCAACATCCGAAGGTAAACTCATCATGGTTAGGTGATAAGATTCGTTACAACGAGCATGTAAACATTGGTGTTGCAGTTGCAGTTGACGAAGGCTTATTAGTACCAGTTGTTCGTTTCGCTGACGGAAAATCTTTAACACATATTTCTGCTGAAGTAAAAGACTTCGCACAAAAAGCAAAAGATAAAAAATTACAACCTAGCGATTGGGAAGGTTCAACATTTACCATCTCTAACTTAGGTATGTTCGGCATCGATGAATTCACAGCAATCATCAATCCGCCTGACGCTTGTATCTTAGCAGTTGGTGGCATTCAATCAGTACCAGTTGTAAAGAATAATCAAGTAGTACCAGGTAACAT
>JBKCCA010000045.1:0-20814 GCA_046305595.1 bacterium | reverse complement strand
ATCCCATAGTAGCCATGAACTCAATACCACAACAAGATGTTGCAAATGGTAAAGGCCACAATGAATGTGAGCGTGCAAGTCCGACTACCTTATCTATACTAGTAGCAAAGTAACCTTCGCCCTGTACACCTTCCGGTGCTTGTACAATTTTTATATCGCTCATAGAGTAAAGTTTTATTATTAAATAAAACGCTCATCCTTTAGTTAGAGGATGAGCGGCAAATCTACAACAAATATTGATTTTAAAGGTTTTTAGCTATGAAAATATCTTATTTATTCCCAGTCTAAGGCACCCTTTTTTATAACGTAAATAAAGCCCGCTAAAAGTAAGCCAATGAACACAAACATTTCGATTAATCCTTGTACTCCAAACTCTCTAAAGTTGACAGCCCAAGGGTACATAAAGATTACTTCGACGTCAAAAAGTACAAACAAAATAGCCACTAGAAAATACTTTACAGATATAGGTGAACGTGCATCACCTTGTTGCTCTATACCGCACTCGAAATTCTCTAATTTGTCTTTAGTTTTTCTTTTCGGACCAATGAAATGTGTTGCTAACATAGTTACACCAACAAAACCTAATGCTGCAATTAGTTGCAGAATGATCGGGAAGTAGTCTGATGGTAGAAAATTGCTTTCCATTTATATAAGTGTTATGTAATATTATTTTAATTCTGGTAAAACTGCTTTTGCTTGTTTATCATTAGGGTCTATTTCTAAAACTTTTAACCAGTATGTTTTAGAGGTTGCGTTGTCTTTTGCATTTGTAAAGTAATAGTCTCCTAAATATTTGTAAGCCTCTATTAGATCTTTGCCTGATTTCTTAACATCAAACTTAGCGTCTGTAGTTGTTAATTCAATGAATTTCTCATAGTAAGGCTTAGCCATTCCTTCTGAATTACCATCAGCATCATCTATTCTATAATTATTTCTAGCTCTGTATAACCAAGCCGTAGGGAAATCAGCTTTGATTTTAATTAATTTTGAAAAAGCTGTATCTGATTTCACAAACTCTAATCCGAAGTAATACGCTCTGCCAATATTAAAATGATCTACAGCTGTAGGTTGTGAACCTTCGATTTTCTTTTCGTATGCTTCACCTGCCATTTTATATTTTTTCATTGAAAAATATGCTTCAGCTAAATCACCATACAAATCTTTCGATGTAGAATCCATCTCAATTGCTTTTGTGATGTTAGAAACACCCATTGAATCTAGCTTATTCTTTACTTGTAATTTACCAAGGTATGAATAATCTTGAGCCAATATTTTCGTTGGGTTCATTGCAAAGAATTTATTCATTGCAGTTAAACCAGTTTTATAATCTTTAATCTCATATGAAGCATAACCTAATAATCTGAAGATGATATTATCTGATGAATCTTTAGGTATAATTTGCTTGATTAAATCTGCCGACTCTTGATATTGTTTACCTAAGTATAAGAAACGTGCATAACGTAATTGCGAGTTCAATGACTTATCTGTTAAGTCCATGTATTTCTTATAATTCTCAACCGCTAAATCATATTTTTTCGCAGTCAATTCTAACTCACCTATTTCTCTATAAATAGGTGCATAAGCTGCATCAATTGTTATTGCTTTTTCAAATGCCGATTTAGCTTCTTGATAATTCAAAGCTCTAGTATATAGTTTACCAGTTCTCACATAAGCATTCACATAGTTAGGGTTTAACTTTAATGCTTCGTTATAAAACTTGATTGCTTCAGTACCATTTACTTGTTGCATATAAACATCACCAATAGCAACAAAGACTTCTGGGTTTTTAATATTTAAATTTTTAGCACGAGTAAAATAATTCAATGCTTCGTTGTAATTCTTTTTACCAAGTTCTGTATAAGCTTTACCAATATCAAGTAATGTTTGGTAGTCTTTCGCTTGAGTTAAAGTTACAGCTTGTTCGAATTTAGCTTTAGCTTCAGCTTCATTGCCAGTATCAAATAATATAGATCCGTTACCAACTATGTTTAAAGAAGAATTCGGATTAATTTCTAACCCTTTATCAAAATAAATTTTTGCTGAATCAATTTTTTCTTGACCATAAAAAGCTTTACCCATGTAATAGTAATTATTAGCATCACTAGGGTTTGCACTTATAAGAGCAGAAAATATCTTTTTAGCATTTTCATATTGTTCTACCTCAATAGCTCTGATACCTTCTAAAGCAGTTTGTGCCTTAGCAAATGTAATCGTCAAAGCTAACGCTCCTATAGCCAAACTAATTCTCTTTAACATTCTCATCTTATTATTCAATTGTATTTTTTAATATTTATATTCTATTCTGTTGATATAATTCTTATTGGTGCATTTGCTGGTAGAAGTCCGGATTTCAAAATTACCCTTTGGCCTTTATCACCCGCAATAAACGATGCAAAACCTGTTGCTAAGCCAGCTCTAGGTTCTCTAGATATAGTATAAACTGATCTTATCAACGCATATTGTTTAGTAGCTAAATAAGCTTGATACGGTTGATAAAAATAATCGTCTCCTTCTTCAGTAGCATCCTCTTTAATACCAATAACATTGATATTTTGTTTGAAATAAGTAGTACTTGAATCATCAAGGTCACTTATCCAATTAATACCAATGATACCTAATGCATTTTTGTTTTGTCCAACATAAGAAATTACTTCTTTGTTAGACTTTAATGCATAACCTTTAAGTTCTTTTTGTTTCACTAAATCCATCATGTACTTAACAGTACTACTATTTGGATTGTCGTAAACTATATTGATATCAGATAAATTTGATTTAGCATCAAGTTGTTTCCAATTCTTAACATTGCCTCTTATAATATCTCTTACTTGTGAAATTTCAAGTGTAGTATCTGTATTGTTTTTATTGACAATTAATGCGATTGCATCTGTTGCTATTTTATTAGATCTAGGAATAGATAATTTTCGTTCTTTAAAAATAGCTATTTCTTGTTCGCTTAACTCTCTAGGTAATATAATAAGTTGAGCGCTATCATTGATAAATCTTGCTATTGCTTCTGCTTCTGGCAAGTATATGATTTCTAAATTGGCTTTAGGGTAAATTGTTTCAAACACTTGTTCTTCTGAATCTACAATAGGCATGAGGGTTTCATCTACAACAATCTCTACTGTGCCAGAGGTTGTAGTGCTTAACTCTTTACCATATTTATCTTTTTGAGTACAAGAAAACAAAAAAACAGTAGATAGAATTAGCAATATGTTTTTACAATTCATCATCTATAGATCTATATTTTTTGATCGTTCGATAAAAACGAAAAAAGGAATAGACTATGAAAACACAGCCTATTCCTGTTTTAATAATTTTATGATAATCAGCAAGGAATTCAGGTATTAGTAAAAGGGCTGCGCCTATTGATAAATAAACTAAAGCCATTAATAACCCGAACACAAAAAACACTTTTTCTCTTACACTCATCGTGTGTTCTAATCGTTCCTTACTTTCCATTGTAAAATCTCTTAAGAGAATTACATTAATTTAAAGTTCACAGGCACATTGTACTGTACACGTACAGCACGTCCGTTTTGCTTGCCAGGTTTAAATCTTGGCAATGCTTTTATTACTCTTAACGCTTCTTCATCGCAACCACCACCAATACCTCTGATAACTTTAGCATCTGAAATAGTGCCATCTTTTTCAACAACGAAAGAGATGAATACTCTACCTTCAATATTATTTTCACGAGCTATACCAGGGTACTTAGTGTTTTTTGCAATATGAGCAATAAGTGCACTTTCGCCACCTGGGAATTCAGGCATTTCCTCTACTGCAATAAAAGCTTGTTCTACCTCACCTATCACATCACCTGTACCATCTAATCCAGTTAAGTCTACATCAGCATCTGGGTCACCTTCTACGGTATTTTTACCTGCATCTACTTCTTGTAATTTTTCTTGTGTTGGAGGTGGTTCATCTGGAACTTCCTCATCTGGTTTAATCACTGGTGGAGTAAACTTAATAGTCGACTTCAACGGTGGGGGTGGTGGGGGTGGAGGAGTTGTCGGTTGATTTTTATCTACCGGAGGTGGCTCCTCTAAATTTGTAGTTGTATTTACAGTTACAACTTTTTCATCTGGTAACGCATTTGTAATTAACCTAATAATTAAAGGAGCACTGATTGCAAGAGTAAATAATACAATTGCCAAAACAATGCCTAACATTGCGTTACGAGGGTATACTTTACGGACTTCGTAAGCCCCGTATTCTTGGTTTCTACCTCTGAATACTAGGTCGATCCATTTACCATCGTATAAATCTATTTTACCTGCCATAACTTATTTCTTCGATTACAATGGAGTCTCTTTCAACATATCTACTTCCATAGGTGTTATATCTACTACGGCATAACGGCCAATGTTACAGATGTTCATCTCGTCCAAAATATCAACTAGGTTTTTATACTTAGATTCGTCATCAGCTTTAATTAGTACAATTAAACCATCTTTAAATGCTTTAATATCACCCACTCTAGCTTTAAACGTTTCTTCATCAATTTTATTTGTTTGTAACTGCTCTTTGTAGATGGCTATTGAATCTACTTTGTCGTTACGCATGCGGTTTTCTTTCAAAAGAACAGCTCTAATACCACCTTTACCAAAATTGGTAACTTGTGGTGTACCAGGTTCACCAGTTTTGCCATCAACAAAATAGTAAACTACTTTATTGTCTTTTGTTAGTAGAATAGTCATTGCCTGAGAAGCTTTAACTTTCGTCTGTTCTTCTTCAGTCAATTCTTTATCTTTTACCGGCATGTTGATCTCCATGGTCTGAGGCTTATTCATCGATGTTGTTAACATGAAGAATGTGATCAATAAGAAACCCAAGTCAACCATTGGTGTAAAGTCAACTCTCGTTGACATTTTCTTACCTCTGACTTTCTTGCCTTTCTTATGTCCGCCGCCGCCGCTGCTATCTATATCTGCCATATTATCTAAATTCTAGATCTAAAAATTATTATTCGTTAGCTTTTTCTAAGCTTGTGATAAAGTTGAAACGATTTACTTTCTTTTCTTGTAGAGTAGCTAAAACTTGTTTGATCACGGGGTAACCAGCATCACCATCGCCCTTAATTGCGAATCGTAAATCTTTGTTGGTATATCTCGCCTGAACAATCCAGTCTGCTAACTCATTATTAGTTGAATCACTAGGTATACCAGTTTGCGGATAATTTTTTCTGGCATCTGCATCTTGGTTTAAGTAATCACCTAAATTCTTAATAGATACACCGAATGAACTCAATAAAGAAAACTCTTTTTTTTGCGCATCAGTAAAATTCAATTGATATTTTTCAGCCATTTTGTTTAGTAACTCGATTCTATTTTGGTCACCATCCATACTAAAAAATACTCTTGAATCTTTATCTATAGTAAGTAATAAAATATCTGTTTCTGGAAGCTTTATCTCTGATATAGACGACGGTGTTGTTACCATCACCGGCTCATCAGGTTTAAACTTAGTTGCCAACATAAAGAACGTAAGTAACAAGAAAGCAACGTCGGTCATTGCCGTCATATCTACTACCGTGCTCTTACGAGGTATCTTTACTTTTGACATTATTTACAAATTAAATTATACTTAAAAATATTATCTATGTTTAGCAGCGAACGTTTGAACGATGCTGTAACCTGCTTCATCAATTGCGTATGTGATAGCATCAATTTTACTTGTGAAAACACTGTACATAATTGTTGCAATCGCTGAGTTACCGATACCTAAAGCTGTATTGATTAGGGCTTCAGAGATACCGTTTGCTAAGGCTACTGAGTCTGGAGAACCTGCTGTTGCTAATGCCGCGAATGCACGAATCATACCAATTACCGTTCCTAATAAGGCAATCAATGTAGATACCGATGCTAACGTTGCAATAACTACTAAGTTTTTCTCTAAACCTGGTAATTCTAGTGTTAATGACTCTTCTAATTCTTTTTGTATAGAAACAATCTTTTGATCTAAATCTAAACCAGTAGTAGTTTCCATTTCTTTGTACTTGATCAAAGTAGAACGCATAACGTTTGCTACTGAACCTTTTTGTACATCACACTCTTTGATAGCTGCATCAACATTGTTGTTGTCTAAATGGGTTCTGATCTTACGAACAAAAGCCTCTGCTCTACCTTTACCTTGTGCTTTAGAAATTGTTAAAAAACGCTCGATTGAAAACGAGATGTTAATTAATACTAGAGATAATAAGATTGGTACGATAAAACCACCTTTGTAAACCAAGCCTAATACTTGACCTACACCTTCAGATACTGGGTGATTTGTTGGATCACCACCTTCGAAGTTGGCTGGGTTACCTAATACAAACTTGTAGATTAAAATACCTACTAGTAAACACATTGGAATAGCCACCGATGCGAACATCGAGCTTAGACTATTTTTCTCACTTTTTGCAGCAGTAGCTACTTTTGCTTCATTTGCCATTTTATAAATTTAATTTGTTTTAAATTGATTTATTAACGCTTTACTTTTCAAAAAAATTGCCCTATAGACATTTATAGGGCTCACAAAAATATAATTTTTAAGCAATAAAAAAATTTTAAGACGATATATTAACACAAATTTAACTTTATGACACTCGTCTTACATGCTTATTTTTCTAATTGTTCATCCAATTAATTAAAACGGAAGGTCTGAACCATCGTCTTCAATGGTATCAATGTTGAAAACTGGACTTTCAGGGGCAGAATTTGTACTCATCTTGTCGATTTTCCAAGCTACGATATTAGTGATATAATCTTTTTCTCCTGTTTTTCTTGTATATGGTCTACCTGTTAAGTTAAAAGCTACTTTTATTTCTTCTCCAACTTTACAATCATCAACCAAATTGCATTTTTCTTGATTCAATTGAAACTTTATGTATTGCTGATACCCTCTTTCTTCTGTTTCAACGACAAACTCTCTTTTTTTAAACTTGTCAGTTACTTGTTGTGCTTCAAACACTTCTACAAGTTTACCTTGAATTTCTAATGCCATTCTATGTATAATTTAAATTGTTACTTTTTTATTTAGTCAAAAGTCGTAAGTAGTAAGACCTATTTAGTCTTCAGACTTACGACTTATTACTTACATTTATTATTATGCGTTCTGAGCAAACTTTGGTGCAGCAGCTAAAATTTCTTCTGAAGTGCCTTCAGCATATTGTTCAAAATTCTTAACAAACTTTGCTGCTAATTCATTTGCTTTTGCATCGTAAGCTGATTTATCAGCCCATGTATTTCTAGGGTTTAATATTTCAGATGGTACATCTGCGCATGATGTCGGCATTTCTAATCCGAATACCGGATGTTTCTCAAAATTTACCTTATCAAGCTCTGAGTTTAATGCTGCCGTAATCATAGCTCTTGTGTACGATAATTTCATACGTGAACCTACACCATACGGACCTCCCGTCCAGCCTGTGTTTACTAACCAAACATTCACTTTACTAGACTTCATTTTCTCACCTAACATCTGTGCATACTTAGCCGGATGTAATGGTAAAAACACTTTACCAAAGCATGCAGAAAAAGTAGTTTGTGGTTCAGTAACTCCCGCTTCAGTACCTGCTACTTTTGCTGTATAACCGCTGATGAAATGGTACATCGCTTGCCCTGCATCTAACTTTGATATTGGAGGCAATACACCGTATGCATCACATGTTAAAAAGAAAATATTTTTAGGTATACCTGCAATTGAAGGTTCAACTGCATTATTTATATGATTTATTGGATATGCTACTCTGGTATTTTCTGTTTTAGAAATATTTGTAAAATCTACTGTACTAGTTCCATCATGACAAACAATGTTTTCTAATAATGCACCGAACTTGATTGCATCCCATATTTGTGGTTCTTTTTCTTTAGTAAGGTCAACACATTTAGCATAACATCCACCTTCTAAATTAAATACTGATTTATCTGCCCAACCATGTTCATCATCACCTATTAATCCTCTATTAGGGTCAGCAGATAAAGTTGTTTTACCTGTACCTGATAATCCGAAAAAAATTGCCGTATCACCGTCTTTACCAATGTTTGCTGAGCAATGCATTGATAATACATTTTTATCATGTGGTAATACATAATTTAATACTCCAAAAATACCTTTCTTAATTTCACCTGTATATCCGGTTCCACCAATCAAGATTATCTTTTTAGTAAAGTTTAATATTGCGAAATTATGCTGACGAGTGCCATCAATTTTCGGATCAGCTCTAAAACCTGGAGCATTAATGATTGTCCATTCTGGATCAAAGTTTAATATCTCCTCTTTAGTAGGTCTTAAGAATAAATTATTTGCAAAAATATTGTGGTAAGCTTGCTCTGTAACTACTCGAATATTCATTCTATATTCTGGGTCAGCACATGCATAAGAATCTCTAACAAAAACCTCTTTATTTGATAAATAAGCGCAAACTCTGTTGTATAATAAATCGAATTTAGCTGAGTCAAATTTAATATTTACATCACCCCACCATACACTATTTTCAGTGGTTTCGTCACAAACGATGAATCTATCTTTTGGTGATCTACCGGTAAATTCACCTGTATCAGCAGCTAAAGCTCCTGAATCTACCAATGTGCCTTCTCCTCTTGTGATAGCTTCTTCAACTAATTCCGCGGGAGTTAAATTCCAATAGGCCGCAGCTACATTTGATAATCCAAGGTCAGCTACTGTAGCTTTTGCTGACTTTAAACCATATTCGTTTGTCATAAAAATTGCTTAGTATTTTATAATAGTCTATAGGCTGACAAAGGTATAAAAAATTGGAATTATTTCACCTTATAACCTGCATTTTGGAGTAAAAAAACGATTTTATCTCTAAAATCGCCTTGTATCAGAATTTCGCCCTCTTTTACACTACCTCCAACCCCACATTTATTTTTAAGAAACTTACCAAGTGCCTCTAAATCTTCTACTTTACCAACAAAACCCTTTACTAAGGTTACCGATTTACCAGCTCTTTGCTTTTTATCTAACATTACTCTTAAATCTTGTTTTTCGTTTGCAAGTGTTTCAGAGATTTCATCTTGATCAAACTGATAACTATAATTTGGATCTGTTGAATAAACAACACCTTGTATGTTTTTATTTTTCTTAGACATAGTTTGGTACAATTACATTTAACGACAAAGGTAAAACTTCTATGTTTAACTCTTTTTGCTCAAAACAGGGCTCACCATCTAAATGAATGGCGTCAGCATATTCTCTTTCAATTAATATTTTTTTGCCCTTGAAATATTCAATATACGATGATTTATCGGCATTGTTTGTAAACATATACATGGCAAGTAATGGTAATTTTATAAAATGAAATGGCTTTACAATTACTATATCTAATATACCGTCTTTAACATCTGCATGTGGCGCAATATGAGCATCATTGCCGTATTGTGAAGAATTTGCAATACTTAATATAAATGCTTTTCTGTTTATTATTTTTCCGTCTATATTAAGTTGATATTGTTTGGATTTATAATTCCGTATTTGTTGAAAAGCGGCTCTAACATATCCTAATAGTCCGCGTTTTTTATCTCCCGCAAATTCATTAGAAATTTCTGCATCAAATCCACTTCCGGCCATATTGAAAAACATACGATCATTCAACTTTGCAGAATCAATTCTAGTGTAATAATTATTATTTATATTTTTTATTGCCCCTATCGACTTTAGAGGAATTTTTAAAGTTCTTGCTAAACCATTACCTGAGCCGAAAGGTATAATGCCTAATATAGTTTCAGTATGAACAATACCTTTTGCAACTTCATTTACTGTGCCATCGCCTCCAACTGCTACAACGATGTGATAACCTTCTTTTAATGCTGCTTTTGATAGCATATATGCATGTTCAACTCTTTCAGTAAAACTAATCCGATAGTCGAATTTTGCTTTATCTAAATAAGTATCAATTAATGCTGGAATTTTCTTTTTGTCTTTGCCTCCAGAAATAGGGTTGATAATAAATAGAATTTTTTGTTTCACTTTATTTGTAATTATTATCAATCAAAGTAACATTAAATTTTTGAATATATGCTTTCAAGTAATTAAGCATTTCTTGTTTTCGTATAATATTTTCTTCTTTTAAGTTGTTTTTCAAATACCAATCATCCGAATACTTATAAAAGGCTAATATTTGTTCATTTGAATATTGTAAAACATAATTTGAATCAATGCATTGATAAATACCATCTCTATAATTTACAGTCATTGCATTATTATTTTTTTCTGACAATAAACTTTTGCCGAAAGCTTTAAAGCTTTTGTCAAAATGTAAATAATCTAGTATAGTTGGCATCACATCTACTTGATCTGCAACAATGCTTGACTCTCCTTTCCAATTAAATGTTGGATCATAAAATAGAATCGGAATTTTATAATATGACACTTTTGTATCATAGTATTTATCGTCAGCATCAGGTGTGTGATCGGGCAATATTACAAACAATGTATTGCTGAACCACATTTTTGTTTTAGCATATTCAAAAAACTTTTTTAATGAATAATCTGCATACAAATAACTTCTATGTTTGAGGTTATCAACCTGTTTAAACTTCTCTGCAAATTCTTCTGGAATTGAATAAGGCATATGAGATGAAAGTGAAAAAAATGTTGCAAAAAATGGTTTAGGAGTTGAACTTAATTTCTCAGCAAAATATTGCATGAATTTATGATCATATATGCCCCAATTCCCATCATAATCACTCGTATTATCGTATTCATTCATTCCATAATATTGGTCATAACCAGCCTTCTTTGCAAATGCATCGAAATTCATCGAACCATTAAATCCACCATGAAAAAAAGATGAAGAATAACCCTTACTCTTTAAAATTATAGGTAATGTATTGATGTTATTATTTTGATATATACTTCCTGTATATACTTCATCCATCAATGACGGAATACTTGCAATAATACTCGGCATTGCTTCATTTGATTTTTTACCATTTGCAAATGCATTGCTAAATAAAAAACCTTCATTCATTAAACTATCTAGAAAAGGTGAATAGGATGTACCATTATTTAACTTACCAATATATTCATTCGAAAAACTTTCAAGTATAATTATTACTACATTTTTAGGAGTAAATAAAGATGATGAATTATAATTTTTATTAATATTAAAAATTGTTTCTACCTCTTCATTTGAAAAATAGTTTTTCTGCTCTAGATTTTTTTTGCCAATAGACTGAAGTATTGTAAAGGGTGTGTTTAATACTAATGCTGCGTTTTGTGCATCTCCATAATATGAAGCTGTGATTGTTTGTATTGGCTTTGTTTGCATGCCCCCTCTTGCAGCAATTATCAAAATGCCAAAAAACATGACTAGAGATATTGTTTTTAGTGAAGCAAAGTTTTTAATTTCTTTCTTTAAACTTAATTGTATTTTCTTGTGAAATTTGCTTACTAAAAAAACTGTAAAGACCGACATTATAAAAATCCACCAATAGTCTCTAAAGTATGCTGGTAATAATTTCATAATATCATTCTCGCCACTAAACAATTGTGCTCCTGAACGCATTTTTTGAAAACGGAAATATTCTACATCTATAATATTGAATAGTATTGCTAAGAAGTTAACTATGTAAAATAGCCACTGGGTAAAGATTAAATATTTACTGCTATTAAAGTTGTATATAACTGGTATATAGGCGATAATCCATATTAAGTTCACATATATTATGGCAGATAAATCGAATCTTATTCCGTGAATAAAAGCTATAATTAAATCGGAAAAACTAGAATTATTAAACGATTCAAAATTATATATTAAAAAAAAGAGTCTAATTAATGTATAAAAAACTAGTAAAAAGGCTATGTTTTTTATGATTAAACGAAAATGAGCAAACTTATATGACATTATCTATTATTTAAAAGCACAATATTAAGGGAATATTATTTCATTTTTATTGTAAATTAACTGAATATGAAAAAATTATTCTATTTTTGTCGCTCATTCATGTGGATTGATTTGCGTCGATTGCAACCACTTTAAAAAAAAGGCTAAAGCATACATTTGCAATCCCCCTTTCTTTCGACATGTTTGAATTAACTTAGAAAACATTTTTAAATTATGTCGTATTTATTTACATCTGAATCTGTTTCAGAGGGGCACCCAGATAAGGTAGCCGATCAAATTTCTGATGCGTTAATTGATAACTTTTTAGCATTTGATGCATCTTCAAAGGTGGCATGTGAAACATTAGTAACAACTGGCCAAGTTGTTTTAGCAGGCGAAGTTAAGTCTAAAGCTTATTTAGATGTTCAAGAAATTGCAAGAGGCGTTATTAGAAAAATCGGATATACTAAATCTGAGTATATGTTCGAAGCTAACTCTTGTGGTATATTATCTGCAATTCATGAGCAATCAGCAGATATTAATCAAGGTGTTGAACGTAAGAAAAAAGAAGATCAAGGTGCTGGTGATCAAGGAATGATGTTTGGTTATGCAACCAACGAAACTGATGACTATATGCCTTTAGCTCTTAACTTAGCACATACTTTATTATTAGAGCTTGCTGCTATAAGAAGAGAAAATAAAGAAATTAAATACTTAAGACCTGATGCTAAATCACAGGTTACTCTTGAATACGACGATAACAATCGCCCAGTAAGAATTGATTCAATTGTTATTTCAACACAACATGATGACTTCGATTCTGAAAAGAAGATGTTAGAGAAAATCAAAGCTGATATGATTAAAGTTTTGATTCCTCGTGTCATGAAAAAATACCCTAAGTATAAAAAATTATTCAACGATAAAATCAATTATCATATTAACCCTACTGGTAAATTTGTTATCGGCGGACCACATGGTGATACTGGATTAACTGGTCGTAAGATCATCGTTGATACGTACGGTGGTAAAGGTGCTCACGGTGGTGGTGCATTCTCTGGTAAAGATCCTTCAAAAGTTGACCGTTCTGCTGCTTATGCAACTCGTCATATTGCTAAGAACATGGTAGCTGCTGGTTTATGTGATGAAGTATTAGTTCAAGTTTCATATGCTATCGGTGTTGCTCAGCCTATGGGTATTTACATCAACACAAATGGTACTGCAAAAGTTAAAATGAGTGACGGTGATATCGCTAAGAAGATTGAAAAAATCTTTGATATGCGCCCTTATGCAATTGAACAAAGATTAAAATTAAGAAACCCTATATATTCTGAAACTGCTGCCTATGGTCATATGGGTCGTAAGAATGAAGTAGTTACTAAAACTTTCTCTACACCTGATGGTAAAGTGAAAAAAGTGAAAGTTGAATTATTCACTTGGGAAAAATTAGACTATACTGATAAAATCAGAAAAGGATTCAAGATTAAATAATTAATAATTTTAATTCATTAAAACCCCCTAACAAAAATTAGGGGGTTTTGTTTTTATTAATTTTTAGTATATTGTTTTTATTAAACTTAAAAACAGATATTATGAAAAAATTAATTTTAAAATCTACAGCAATTGGTATGCTTGCAGTTTTCAGCATTAGCTCTACAGGCTGTTTTGGAGAATTCGCATTAACTCGTAAAGTTTATACATTCAACGACGGTATCGCTGGTGATGATATCGGTGGAAAATTTGTTAAAACTGTAGTTTTCTATGCCATGAATCTTATTCCTGTTTATCCTATAGCAGGTTTTATTGATGGTGCAATATTAAATTTAATTGAATTCTGGACAGGCTCAAATCCTTTAGCTATGGCTGATGGAGATATTGAACAAAGAGTAGTAAACTATAAGGGTTCAAAATACCAAATCACTGCCACAAAAAATAACTTTAACATCGTTCCATTAGAGGGTGTTAATAAAGGTAAAGCAACTGACTTAACATTTGATGTTACTTCTCAAACTTGGACAATGACAAATGAAAATGGTTCGCAAAAAATCATTGATATAGACGGATCTAAAGTTTCTTTTACAAGTCCGAATGGTGTTGTTCAAAAAAGTTTGTCTGAGATAAACTAAATAAAAAAAGGCCTCGAAAATTTCGAGGCCTTTTTTTATTTCATTGTTTCATCTAACCATCTATAAAATTCTCGTTGCCATAACAAACTGTTTTGAGGTTTAGTAACCCAATGGCCTTCATCAGAGAAATATAAAAATCTACTTTTTATACCTTGTAATTGTGCAGCACTAAAGGCCTGCAAACCTTCGCCCAATGGTACTCTAAAATCTTTATCGTTATGAATTATTAATATTGGTGTGTTCCAATTTTTCACAAACTTATGTGGTGAAAATAATTCATAAGATTTCGGACTTGGCGTTTTCCAATATGCACCTTCTAGATCGTGATTCACAAAAAATATTTCTTCAGTTGAACCGTACATGCTTTCTAAATTAAAAACACCACAATGTGCAATAAATGATTTGAATCTATTTTGATGATGACCAGCTAGCCAATAAACTGAATAGCCTCCATAACTCGCACCAACAGCAGCTCTTCTGTCTTTATCAATGTATTCTTCTTTACTCACATCATCTACTGCCGATAGTAAATCTTTCATCGCTTGTCCGCCCCAATCTCCACTTATCTGATCATTCCATTCTTGCCCAAAAGATGGCAAGCCTCTTCTATTCGGAGCTATAACTATATAACCTTGCGCTGCCATTAATTGAAAATTCCATCTGTATGAAAAATTTTGACTTACGGTACTTTGAGGTCCACCTTGGCAAACTAACAAACTTGGATATTTTTTGCTTTTATCAAAATTTGGTGGGTAAATTACCCAAACCAACATTTCTTTTTCGTCGGTAGTCTCTACCATTCTTTTTTCAACCTTGCCCAATTCTAACTTCTTTAATTCATCATCATTAGTACTGGTTAGTTTATATAAATTGCCTTTTGTAATTTCAATTTTATAAATTTCAGGCGGTGTACTCATATTTACTCGAGTAGCTACAATGTTTGAAACTTTACCATCAAAACTTAAATCTATACTACCTAAATCACTTAGGCCATTAGTGATTTTTCTTAATGGATCTTTTTTAGCTATTAAGTTGTATGAGTATAATTGATGAACTGCATCTACACATGAAGTAAAATAAATTGTTTTTGAGTCTTTAGTCCACAAGATATTATCTGCGCTTTGGTCAATTGGCTTAGTAATATCAGTAATCACTTTAGTAGATAAATCCATCACAAAAATTCTATTCTTATCTGCTTCAAATCCTGCTCTCTCCATGCTCAACCATGCAATTTGTTTTCCATCTGGAGAAAATCTTGGCTCAACATCATATCCCTTATTAGGTTGAGAAATGTTTACTGCCTTTCCAGTTTCTATATTGTATAAATATATTTCTGTATTTGTACTTACAGCATATGCTGCGCCTACTTCTTTTTTGCATGTATATGCTATAGTCTTACCATCAGCACTCCAGTTCATTTGCTCTTCGCCTCCGAATGGCATAGTAGGGGCATCATATCTCTCGTTAGGCATAAGATCTATCGCCTTACCTAATACACCTGCATCATAGCTACAATACATAACATGTGAATATGCTCCATCTTCCCATTGATTCCAATGTCTCATCATCAATTCATCATACATCAAAGCGTTTGCTTTTGGCAAATCTGGGTATCTCTTTTTTAATGATATATCAATTTCAACTTCTTGGCTGAAGTAAATATGTTTCATCGTAGGTGAGTAATTAAAATTATATATGCCACCTTCAAAATTGCTTATCTGTTTTTTTTCTGTACCATCAGCATTCATTTCCCATAATTGAGAACTGCCACTTTCTGTGCTTAAAAAACCAATCTTTTTACCATCAGGTCTCCATCTAGCATTTGACTCTGAAAAAGGAGTGCTAGTTAATTGTATTGCATCTTTTCCATTTATATCAACTAACCATAAATCATTGTTTCCTTTGTTTTCAGAAACATTGTATCTGGTTACATTGTAAACAATTGATTTGCCATTTGGTGAAACTTTGGGTTCAGATACTCTGCCAAATTTCCATAATGTTTCTGCTTGCATTGTATTTTGAGCGTAAGCAAACATGCTGCTCATGGTAAATGCAATTAATAGTAATTTTCTCATTGTTTGAATTTTATATTATCGACATCCTTTATAGGCAACTACAAACACGACAATCCAGGCCAAGCCTTTTACCAGAAAGAATAGAAAACCTACAACACCAATTCTTTTCAACCATTTTTTCTTATTGTCGTTCATTAAAATGAAATACTAAAGTTTAATTTATATGCTAAGTTATCTTTTTCTATTGTATTTCTATACGGTCCATATCTATAATATACCCCAGCACCAAGACCCATATTGTAAAGATTAGTTTTCAAAGATAAAATATCGCTTATAATTAATCCGCTTTCATAGTAACCTTTCTCCATTGTTTTGAAAGCTACACCATTATGTTGTACTGTATTATTTAATTCACCCCAGCCTGCAGCACTTGAAATGGCTACGCCAGGTTTTATATATTTTGATTGGTATAATAACTTACCAAAATCATGTCTGTAAAAAATTGCTGCATATTTTGATGATAAGAACTCATTCATGAGCATTGTCTCAAAATAACCTTGTGATGATAGACTAAAACTTCCATTGTAATTCGCTCTACCATTATATGCAAAAGGATAAGGAACGTTACCATCAATATATCCTACATTGACCTGAAAACTTGACTTTCCAATGTTTCTTATTGTAAATGCCTTATTTATCTTTAAATCATATTTTAAAAATGATTCTGTAAAATTACTTGATAAGCCTTCATTGTAAGAAATCTTTAAAAATACAACAGGGTATTTTGTTCCGATAGAAATACGTTGCCCTGCTTGTCTCATAAATTCTTCACCGTATGCCCATCTTGTACTTATACCAATTTCTCTTATATCAAATGTGTTAGAGAAAATATTATTATCATTTGAATAAGTATATGTATTCGTAACATTTCTTCTATACTGTGATGCATAAAAATGATGTAATACATATTTCTGAGACCTTAAACTTAAACTCGTTTCAAAACCTCTTTGAAAATCCATATTGTTTACAATTAAATTTCTGTAGGTGTCATTGAAATTTAATTTATCGCCCTTGAAATTTACAGAACCAGATTCAATCACATCATATATATATGAAGTTGACCAACGTATATCTCTCTCGTTATATATAGGCACATCAATGCTAGCACCATATTTAAACTTATTATCTTTTGTGCCCCACGCAAAATAGGTTGCAAGAGAAAATCTTTTACTAAGTGTTTCGGATGTGCTTACACCCATGCCTAATCGAACTCCCTCAAAATCATTAAAGCCACTTAGAATTTTCTTTAAATCTATTTGAAAATATTTACCTACAGGTAAACTTCCTTTTGCTAGAATAGTTGCATACTTAATTTTATCGTCTATTTTCTCCGCTTTGCCAATGCTGTCAATTATTCTATAAGTATTTTTTTCTAATACATTCAATGTATCAACTCTATATTTTTTAAAGAGACTATCACTATTATTTTTTATTGATTTATTATCATAGTCTAATATAATACCATTGAAATTTTTCTTCTTCTCCTCTATATTTATTTCAAGATCTTTAATGTATGTTCTACCTACACCAAACATCGTTCGATCATTAATTTGAATTGACCTTGCAAAATCTAAATCAGTATTCAATTGCATAGGAAACCAAGCTCCTTCAATTTTCTCATACTGTTGTTGAATTTTAATATTGAAGTATGAAGATTTTGAGGGCTCTGCAATTACGTTTTGAATTGCAAAACCATCAGTGTTTATGTAAAGTAATCCCTTTAATCCGTCGAAGTATTTACCCTTCATCGGCCTAAAGCTTATAACAAATATTGAATCATTTGCTTTGTATAAAGTATCTTCTATGTTAAAGAAATATTTTGTGGTGCTGCCGGTCGAGAGCGGACTTAAATAATTTTTATCGAGTACTTTTAAATAATCTTTATAGAATGAAAATGATTGAAACTGTGAAGCTATTAACACAAACTGCGGATTTTTAAGTCCTGATACCTTTAAAGCTTTAATCTTCTCCTTCGTTTTCTCAGGCCTCAAATAACTTCTTTCTGTTACTGTCTCTGTTAAAAACAAATACTGCGTATTAAATAATGAATCTGATTTCTCAAGTCTTTTTTTATTAGCCAACGAAACTGAATCTAATTTTTTTACATAAACTATAGAATCTTTCAGCTTTAGTTCTTTCATCGAATTAGAATTTACTGAAAAACTATCCATCCTAGCAGTAATCAAACTGTCTTTCTTACCAGTAAAATAAAATTTATTGTACGACATGTACTTAAATGAATTTAATTTCTCTGGATTGTTTTTTTCTTTATTATCTATTGCTTTTTTAATAATTCTATGTGCAGGGTTCTCGCCAGCAAACACTATAACTTCTTTAATTTTATTTTCTCTTTCGCTTAATAAAACTATTAAATCAGCCCCCGTACTTAAATCAATATCTTTTGTTTCATAGCCTACATATTGTAATCTAAATTTACTTGCAGACTTATTCGTATAGATCTTAAACTTACCATCTATATCTGTTTGTACACCTTTTTGTTCACCTAAAACTAGTATAGATACAAAAGCTAGTCCCTTTTTCGTTTTACTATCTAATATCTTACCTGAATACAAAAAGTTCTGAGCATGTACATTAGCGGTAAACAATATGATAATTAATGCGAAGTATATTTTTTTCATAAATAATAGTTTACTCAAAGGAAAATAAATAATATCAATTAATTACTTTAGTACATTAAGGTAACAAAGATTTTATGAAGAAAGAAATGAACCCTTGGACGATTATCTCTTCAGAAGAGAAGTATGACAACCCTTGGATAAACCTAACCGAATATCAAGTCATTAATCCGAATGGTGGTAAAGGCATTTATGGTAAAGTACACTTCAAAAATCTTGCAATAGGTATTATACCAATAAATAAAAATGACGAAATTATATTAATTGGTCAGTATAGATTTCCTCTGGATGTTTACAGCTGGGAAATACCTGAAGGTGGAGGGAAATTAGGTGTTGACCCATTAGATTCTGCCAAGAGAGAGCTTTTAGAAGAAACAGGATTACAAGCAAATAAATGGACCAAACTAATGGAAATGCACCTTTCAAATTCAGTATCAGATGAACTTGCTATTATTTATGTGGCAGAAGAATTAGAGCAATTTGAAGCAGAACCTGAAGAAACGGAACAATTAGAACTTAAAAAAATACATTTTGATGAAGCATTTAAAATGGTAATGAATGGAGAAATAACAGATGCAATGACAGTTGCGGCTTTATTGAAATTTCAATTAATAAGAAACTCTTCTTAAATTTAATTATGAAAAAATTTACACTAATATTTCTTGTGTTTAGTCAGTTGATATTAACTGCAAATGCGCAATTAATGGATGGCAAAAAATCTTTCAGTAGAAAAGATACACTACGAGGATTTCTTTCAAAAGAAAGAGTGAATTATGATGTTAAACATTACTTGCTCGATATTAAAATTGACATTGAGAAAAAATTTATAAAAGGCTCTAACCAAATTTCTTTTGAAGTTAAAGATGATCTTCCTGTCTTGCAGTTTGATTTATTTGAAAACATGAAAGTGAATAAGGTAGAATGGAATAATAAAAAATTAAAATTTACCAGAGAGTTTAACGCTGTATTTATAAGCTTCCCGGAAGTATTAAAAAAAGGAACTAAGCATTCAATTATAATATACTATGAAGGTAATCCAACAATTGCTAAACGAGCACCATGGGATGGTGGATTAGTATTTAAGAAAGATAAAAATAGTAAACCATGGGTTGGGGTTGCTTGTCAAGGTACAGGTGCAAGTTTATGGTGGCCAAATAAAGATCATCAAAGTGATGAGCCAGACAGTATGGAAATAAGGGTTACATCCCCAACAGATTTAGAAGAAGTTTCGAATGGCAGACTAGTTTCTAAAACTGACTTAAACAATGGTTATACAACAAGGGTATGGAAAGTAAATCATCCAATTAATAATTATAATGTAAGTATAAATATTGCTGATTATTTTCATTGGACAGACAGTTATACTAGTAAAATAAATTCTGAAGTATTAACACTCGATTATTATGTATTAAAAGATAACGAGTCAAAAGCACGTAAGCAGTTTGAGCAAGTAAAGCCAATGCTCGATGCTTTTGAAAAAAGATTTTCTCCATATCCATTTTACAAAGACGGATACAAATTAGTTGAGACACCCTACTTAGGTATGGAACATCAAAGTTGCGTAGCATATGGCAATGCATATAAAAATGGTTATATGGGTTTTGATCTTTCTGGTTCTGGTGAAGGTTTAAAATTTGATTACATCATTATACATGAAACTGCTCATGAGTGGTGGGGTAATTCATTAACAACTTATGATATTGCAGATATGTGGATTCATGAAGGCTTTGGTCAATACTCAGAAGTGGTTTATTTAGAAGAATTATATGGCAAAGAAAGTGCAATAAAATACCTTAAGGGAATAAGAAATGGTATTCAAAACAAAGAACCAATAATTGGCCCTTATGGTGTGAACGAAGAAGGTAGTGGTGATATGTACCCTAAAGGTGCTCAATTCTTGCATACACTAAGATCTGTAATTAATAATGATGAATTATGGTGGTCAATAATTTACGATTTACAAGTAAATTATAAACACAAAAATTTAAATACTGAAGATGTGTTAAACTTTATGAATAATAAATCTGGCATGCAGTTGAATAAATTATTTGATCAATATTTAAAATACCCATCAATACCAGAGCTGATTTGGAATAGTAGAGTTGAAAATGGAAATTTAATAATTGAATACAACTGGCTGACGG
>JBKCCA010000044.1:0-1865 GCA_046305595.1 bacterium | reverse complement strand
GTGATTTCGAAATCATTTTTTCAGAATATATTCATTCATACAATTATACTCATTTTCGGGTTCATCACACTCGAAAGTTGTAGTTCTACACGCAAATTAACTAAAGACCAAGCTCTCGTTCATAAAGTAAGTGTTAAAGCAAAGAAAAGTGTATTAAAAGATAATAGCCAATCATTCATCAGACAAAAACCTAACAAGAAGGTATTAGGTATTGGATGGATGAAATTCTATTTAGGCATCTATAATACTTTTGATTGGAAGAGAGATAATAGAGTAAGTAGATGGTTGAAGAACAGAATTGGTGAAGCTCCAGTAATTTACGACTCTGCGTTGACTCAATTTTCAGCACAACAAATGCAGATGTACTATTTTAACAATGGATATTTCGATGCTGAAGTATTTGCAGATGTTAAGATCAAAAATAAAAAAGCTAGAATCACTTATCATATTAAACCTGAACAGGCCTACAGAATTCGAAATATACAGTACGATATAAAAGACACCAACATCCGAAGTATATATTTTTACAACCTTCAATACAGTAAAATAAAACTCGATGATATCTTTAACCAAGATTTATTGCAGGCTGATCGTGAACGTATAGTTAAAGACATAAAAAATAACGGTTACTTCTTTTTCAATAGAGAATTTATACATTATGATATTGATACAAGTATCAATGGGAATTTTGTTGACCTTAAAGTCGTTATCGAAAATCCCGCCGACAAAACAGCACACCCCTTTTATAAAATTAATCATGTTAACATAGATATTGTTGACCCAGAGAATCGTATTTCAGAACCTGCAATTTATTATGATTCTACTAGCCATTATACTTTCAATGATCCTTCTAAAATCATTAAGTCAAAAGTATTGAAACGTATGATTTTTTTAGATCAAAATAGTTTATACAAAGACGAAGATTTGGAGCTTACTTATAACAGATTGGGGGATTTAAAAATCTTTAGATTTATCAATATAGATTTTGAAGTAGACTCTGTTGATTCAACAAAAATTAATTCTAGAATTACATTAACACAGGGTAAAAGACGTGGTACACAAACAGAAATAGAAGGCTTTGTAGCATCAGAAAATATTGGCTCTTCAGCCAACCTATTGTATACCGATAGAAATATTTTTAGAGGTGCAGAAGTATTAGAATTTAGAATAAAAGCCGGATTGGAAACTCAAGCATTTATAGATGAGAACGCTCAAAACATTCCGATTTTTAATAGTAGAGAATCGAACACCTCTTTGAGTGTCACCTTCCCCGGATTCTTATTCTTCAGAGATAAAAAAACATTCGGATTGTATTCTAGTCCGAAGACCCGTGTCGGCATCAACTACATCACCGAACGTAGACCTGAATATTTACGTCGTACCTTTACTGGTGCTTTAACTTATGATTGGAAACAGAACCAACATTTAACGCATTCACTAACACCCTATAGTATAAACTTTGTAAGATCTGAACTTTCAGATGAAGCATTAACATTGTTAAATAATTTAGATAATCAATTTATCAAAGAAAGTTTTGAACCTCACATAACTCAAGGTATTCGTTATAATTTAACCTATAGCAATCAGGTATTAAACCTTAAGAAAGATTATATATTCTTTAGATTAAATTTAGAAGTAATGGGTACTGGCTTATACGGCATTTCAAGAATATTAGATGATAATTCTGATGTTGGTGGTACCTATACTTATTTCGATTTACCTTATTATAACTTCACAAGACCGGAGATAGATTTTAGATATTTTAATTTCATCGGACAAAAATCACAATTGGTGTACAGGTTTAATACAGGAGCTGGATTTGCTTATTGGAACTCAGATGTATTACCATTTGAACGTCAGTTTTT
>JBKCCA010000043.1:0-2032 GCA_046305595.1 bacterium | reverse complement strand
ATAATGTATTGATGAATTAAATCTAATTCGTTTGCATTAAACCACTTTATTTCTTGATCTCTTCTAAACCAAGTAAGTTGTCTTTTAGCATATCTTCTAGTATTTCTTTTGATCAATTCGATTGCTTCTTCTCTACTTATTTTACCTTCAAAATAATCGAACCACTCTGAATAACCTACTGTTTGTAAAGTATAATAAGTCTTACGTGATTCGAACTTTCTAGCTTCTTCTTCTAATCCATTTTGCACCATCGAATCAACTCGCTTATTTATTCGATCATATAAAATTTCTCTATCATCTGTAAGTCCGATCTTAATGATATTAAATTCTCGCTCTTTCTTTTGTCCGGTTCTCTGCTCAGAATACTTTTTACCCGTAGTAATAATTATTTCTAGAGCACGCATCAATCGTTGCGGATTTTGGATATCTACTTCAGCAAAATACTCTGGATCTAATAATTGCAATTGAACTTGAAGTTCTGCTAAACTCTTAAGTGTCAACTCAGCTCTTAACTCTTCATCACGTACATCTACCGGATCTAATCCTTCACACAATGATTGAATATAAAGTCCAGAACCACCTACCACTATTACCACTTCGTGGTTTTTTGAAATTTCTTTGACTTTTTCTAATGCTAATCTCTCAAATGTACCGGCATCAACAAGTTCTGTAAATGAATGTGAATTAATTAAATGATGTGGTACTTCCTTTAATTCTTGGATTGAAGGCTTGGATGTTCCAATTTCTAACTCTTTGTAAAATTGACGAGAATCAGCTGATATAATTTCTGTTTTAAACGACTTAGCTAATTGTATGGCCATTGAAGTTTTACCTACAGCAGTAGGACCAACAATGACAATTAGCGTGTGTTTAAATTTCTTCTTCAAAATCAGAACTGAATTCGTCTTTTATTTCTTCGTCTTCTGATTCTTCTGCATCGTCAAATCCCATTTCATCAGTTGCTTCTTCATCATCAACACCATATTCCATTACATTTAAGAAATCTAAATCTTCGTTATCACTCGCGATGATTGGAGCATTACCAAATTGTTTAGGTGCTTCGCCTACTGATTTTACACAAATAGGGTATTCAACTTTTGCTTCTTCGTTGATAGTAATTTTAATCAACTCGATTTGGAAAGTCCAGGGTTTATCAAAATTGAATATATAATATATTTTCTGATGAGGGTCAATTATAAAATTCTTTAATACGGATGTCTCCATTAAAGTAACTTTTTCATTTTTTTTAGACGATTCAAGTAAAGTAATTTCCTCACCCTTATGCCAGTAATCGTTACTCATATAAAATGAGGAAGCAGCATTTCCATCAAATGCAATTGATTTATGTATCGCCTTGTGAAAGTCTGCAAATGTTTGATTTGACTTTATTTCTATATCACGATGAATATCATCGTAATCTTCGAAACTAACTCTGAATTTATATACTGCCATGTGATGTTTAATTCTTTATACAAAATAAATAAAAAATGATATATTTATCTCTTATTTTTTTCTATTTAATCCTAATTCTTCTGCTTTTCTAAACATAAATTGCATAGCGGCTTCTCTTTCATTAGGTATATCCCCTTCCAAAATAGCCTCTCTTATTGCATTTTTTATTAATCCGACTTCTTTGCCTGCCCCTATTCCGAAGAATTCCATAATATCATTACCGTCTATAGGCGGCTGCCAATTTCTTAATTTATCTTTCTCTTCTACCTCAATTAGTTTCTGCTTAACTAGTTCGAAGTTGTTCTTATACTTTTTGATTTTATATTCATTCTTTGTGGTGATATCTGCATTACACAAAGTCATTAATGCATCTATATCTTCACCAGCTTCAAACAATAAACGTCTTACTGCTGAATCTGTTACCACACTTTGAGCAAGTACAATAGGTCGCAAATGAAGTTGAACTAACTTTTGTACGAACTTCATTTTTTCATTTTGAGGTAATCGTAATTCTCTAAATATTTTAGGTACCATTCGTGCACCACGATCTTCATGACCATGGAATGTCCAGCCGGTACCT
>JBKCCA010000042.1:0-12995 GCA_046305595.1 bacterium | reverse complement strand
ATCTAGAAGGTGACAAGAACGAACTATCAGATGAAATCGCACATTAAGTATTTATTAATAAGCTTAGCACTTGTCATTTTTCACACAACTGTATTAGCACAAACATTTCCGGAGAAGAGTAATAGATTAGTGAATGACTATGTAGGAGTATTAACTACAGAAGAGAGTTCAGCATTAGAGTCAAAGCTCGTAGCATATAACGATTCAACTTCAACACAGTTGGCGATAGTTATAATTCAATCTTTAGAGGGATATGAGGTATCAGATTATGCAACGCGATTAGCAGAGGCTTGGGGTGTCGGACAAAAAGATAAAGACAATGGGGTAATGTTATTGGTTGCAATTGCAGACAAGAAGATAACTATACAAACTGGTTATGGCATGGAAGGTGTGTTGCCAGATGCTATATGCAAAAGAATAATTGAGAATGAGATAAAACCATCATTTAAAAAGTCGAAATTTTATGAAGGTATAGATAATGCGAGTACCGCGATATTTAAATTTGCTGCAGGTGAGTATAAGGCAGATCATTACAAAAAGAAAGAGAAAGGTGTACCCTTCGGAATGATTCTAGTTATATTTATAATTGCTGTAGTGGTATTAAGTAGAAGCAAAAGAAACTATCAAACAATTGGAGGTAGGGGTACGGGAGGATTTTTCCCTCCATTTATAGGAGGTGGAGGTAGCAGTAGAGGATCATGGGGAGATTTTTCAGGAGGTGGTGGTGGATTTGGTGGATTTGGAGGAGGTGGATTTGGGGGCGGAGGTGCGAGTGGTAGCTGGTAGTAATGAAAATGGGAAATAGGAAATAGAAAATAGAAAATAGAAAATAGAAAAACGTTACAACAACAACAACAACAACAAATAACAATACAATATGCAGTTTAACAATTATTCTGTATTACTCTTGATATGTGGCGTAGCTGCACTTATTATATCAACATTAATTTTCAGAAAAGTAAGTAATACAGTTCGTAGTTATGGACTATTAACTTTTGGAGTAGCTATTTAGTCAATTTTCTATTCATTAGAATTAAGTTCATTTACATTAGAGCAAATTTTATTCTATTTAAAATTAGAGTACATAGGTATTTCATTAATACCGGCGCTTTGGATAATTTTCATTTTAAAATTCATTGGCAGAGAAGACCTACTAAACAATAGAAGCACATTCATAATATTTTTACCAGGTATAATAACTTTAATTGGAGTCTGGACAAACGAGTACCACCATCTTCATTATAAATCATATGGGGTAGATTACAGTAATGATTTTCCACTTTTTGCATTTAAACCTGGAGTATTATATATATTTCATACTGTATATTTTTACATATTATTATTTGTAGGCTTATTACTACAATTAAAAAAATTCATAAACGCTGATACTTTTTACAGAAAGCAAAATGCAATCATCGTATTAGGAACATTAATTCCATGGATATTTAATATCATTTATCTAATGGGTTATAGACCAATGGAGCATTTAGATTTAACACCTTATGCTTTCATTATGACAACTTTGTTAATAGGAATCGGAATGATTGGATTTAAGTTGTTTGATATCATACCAGTAGCTAGAGACAAGGTTATTGAAGAGATGCAAGATGGTATATTAGTATTAGATTCTCAAAATAGAATAATAGATCTTAACACTAAAATGAAACTGATCATAAAAGAAAATTATACTAAGAAGATTATTCTGGGTGATAGTTTCGAAAGCTATTTCGAATCTGAAAAAGTATTAATAGAACACCTAAACGATCAATCAAATTATGAATATGAATGGAATGTTAACAACAAAACTTACGATATAAAACTAAGCCCGCTTCAAGCCAATGGCATATTATTCAATGGAATTATTTTATTATTTAGGGAAGTTAGTGACAGGAAAGCTGTAGAGAACAAACTGATGCAACAAACAGAGGAGTTGTTGACAACCAATGAATTGAAAAATAAATTATTTTCAATTGTCTCTCATGATTTAAGAAATCCGATTTTAAGTTTAAATGAAATTATCAATTTATTTAATGAAGGAGTAATTACAGATGATGAGATAAAAAGCTATATGCCACTCATCAGTAAAAACATAAAAAACACATCAGCATTATTAGAGAATCTACTACATTGGTCTAGGTCACAATTACAGGGGGAGCGAATTCAAAAAAATAATTTCAATTTAAGAATAGCAGCATTATTACAAGTTTCAATTTTAGAACCATTAGCGAACGAGAAAAAGATAAAGATTGAAAATACTATTGATGAAACACAAGTAGTTTTTGCTGATAGAGATATGATTGAGTTAGTACTCAGAAACTTAATTAGTAATTCGATTAAATATTGTAATAATGGTGGAACAATTTCTATATCAAGTACTATTGAGGATCAATTCATTCAAGTATGTGTAAAAGATAACGGCCTAGGTATAGCTAAAGATAACTTACAAAAGCTATTTGGTTTAAATAATTTCAGCACACTTGGCACCAATAAAGAATTAGGCACAGGATTAGGATTGTTACTTTGCAGAGAATTCATCACAAAGAATGGAGGCAAAATTTGGGTAGAAAGTGTATTGAAAGAGGGTAGCAAGTTTTGCTTTACTATACCAATGGGTTCATAAAAAAAGTCGAAGTATAAACCTCGACTTTTTTTATTTATAGCACTCGACACATCAGCTAAGTTTCAATTTCTTTTGAATATCAGCTACGTAAGCTCTAAACTTTTTATCAGTATCTATTAAATCTTCTACAGTTTGGCAAGCATAGATAACAGTAGAGTGATCTCTACCACCGAAATGCATGCCAATTGATTTAAGAGAAGACTTCGTATGGCTTTTAGCTAAGTACATAGATATTTGACGAGCCTGTACAATTTCTCTTTTACGAGTTTGTGATTTCAACATCTCTACAGGTACTTCAAAATATTCACAAACTAATTTCTGAATATATTCTATAGAAATTTCTTTCGAGGAATTTTTAATAAAGTTTTTAAGCATCTGTTTTGCCAATGGCAAATCAATTTCTTTTTTGTTTAAAGTAGAATGAGCTAATAAAGATACCATAGCACCTTCTAGGTCACGCATATTGCTATCGATATTATGAGCAACATATTCTACTACATCTTGAGGTAACTCGATACCATCTGATTGCATCTTCTTATAAAGAATAGCCATACGTGTTTCAAAGTCTGGCACTTGCAAGTCAGCAGTTAAGCCCCATTTAAATCTAGACAATAATCTATCTTCAACACCGATTAGATCTTTCGGTGGTTTATCAGATGTTAAAACAATTTGTTTATTAGTTTGATGCAATTCATTAAAGATGTGGAAGAAAATATCTTGTGTCTTTTCTTTACCGGCAAAGTTATGTACGTCATCTAATATTAATACATCTATTAATTGATAGAAATTTTTAAAATCATTAATAGTGTTATTCTTCATAGACTCAACGAATTGTTGAGTGAATTTCTCAGCATTAACATATAAAACTTGCTTATCAGGGTAGCGATCTTTAATTGCTCCACCGATAGCATGAATAAGATGGGTCTTACCAAGGCCTGTAGGGCCGTATATCATCAATGGATTGAATGAAGTGCCACCTGGCTTGTTAGCCACTGCAAAGCCCGCAGAACGAGCCAAACGATTGCAATCTCCTTCAACAAAATTATCGAATGAATATTTTGAGTTCAATTGAGAATCAATATTGATTTTCTTTAAACCTGGAATCACAAAAGGATTTCTGATTGAAGAAGGAACTGTAACTGGAATAGGAACAGAAGGATTTTTCAATTCACCATTTGGAGAAGCTGGTATATTAATAGTATGAGCTTTCGTCGTGGATGATGCATTATCAACCACGATGTTATATTCTAATCTTGCGTCAGGACCTAATTCATGTTTGATTGTCTTGCGCAATAAATTAACATAGTGCTCTTCTAACCATTCGTAAAAAAATAAACTTGGAACTTGTATTGTCAAGACAGTACCATCTAACTTCAGAGCCTTGATTGGTTCAAACCAAGTTTTAAAGCTTTGGGCTGGTACATTATCTTTAATAATTTTGAGACAATTTTCCCAAACGTTTGTACTAGTTTCTATCATTCTATTGGAGCAATTATAATTTTAATTTAGTTTCAAATTTTTCGACGGTGGTCGATTAATTAGGAACACGAATATTTAAAAAATTTTCCTAACAAAAAAATAAAAAAAACACTTGACAAATTCAATTGTGCCATTAGAGCGTCGTAGGCTAATTTTTTGTTAAAAAATAATTTCATTTTTATTAACAAGTCGATTTTTTATTTTTCAACAAAGTCCAAAAAGCCTTATTTTACTAGGGTAAAGGGTGTTTTTAAGTTAAAAGACTGAAAATCAAACATCAAAGCAATTTCATGCTTTTATGTTAAACAGAAATTACTAATTAGAGTCAAAATACTTAAAAAATAGATTACTCAAAAGAGTAAAGAAATAGAAAAAAATGATTAACTAAGGGAGCTAAACTTTGTCGTAATTTGAATCAATAATTAAACTTGAAGCAACACTATTTTTTTTCTTTTTCGATTTCTCAAAATAGTAATCAACTCTGCCTAAATTAATTCCAGCAAAACCGACTTGAAAAATCTTCACTTCTTCATTTATTGAATTCCTTAAAACTTCAGGTTGTGACATAAACGTATGTGTATGAGCACCAATGATTAAGTCTATATATTGTGATTCTTTTGCAAGAATTTGATCTGATATTTTTTTCTCTTTGTATTTATACCCTAAGTGAGAAAGACAAATCACTAAATCGCAATTCTCTTCATTTTTAAGTATCGCTGCGTATTTATTAGCTTGAATTATTGGATCTAAATAGATGGTCTCACCGTAATTCTTTTTCTCTACAAGTCCTTCTAATTCAATACCTAGTCCGATCACCCCTACCTTCAAATTACCTTTCTTAAAAATCTTATAAGGCATCGTTTTATTATGAAGTGCTGTATTATTAAAATCATAGTTAGCACATAAGAAAGGGAAACTAGCATGAGGCATTTGCTTTACAAAGCCTTCTATGCCATTATCAAAGTCATGGTTACCAAGTGTTGCCGCATCATAACCTAATTGCGACATGAGCTTTAATTCAAGCTCACCTCCGTATAAATTAAAATATGGTGTACCTTGAAAAATATCACCTGAATCTAATAATAATACATTCTTCTCTTCTGCTCTAATTTGTTTGACTAGTGCAGCACGTCTCGCAACACCAGCAAGTCCGGCGTTTCTTGAACCATCCATCGGAAAAGGATCTATGCGACTATGTACATCATTGGTATGCAAGATAGTTAGCTTTTCGATTGAACTTTTAGCTTCAAGATCTGAGTATGAGCTTACAACAACGCCTGCTGATAATAAGCCTAATTTTTTTAAGAATTCTCTTCTACTGTTCGATGATAATTCTTCCATCTTTCTGAGGGTTTAAAGTTTTACCTGATTTATTTTGAGAAATCATGTAATCTATGATTGCATCACGTACCTTAATATTTGTATTTTCTCTTTTCACAGCTTCTTTAAAAGCATCTATACCATCACCACCATTAGCTAAGTAATCAGAGGTAAGAATTTTATAATACCCTGATTTAACGAAGTCTTTGCCTGCGATTTTAAAAACTGGCTTCTCAGATTTTTTAGCATTAATCTGTATATCTGAAACTGGCTGTCCGCCTTTATCTACTATATATTGCACTAACTTCTCTACAGATTCTGCCTTTAATGTCAACACAACTAATTCATTTTCAAATGGCATCAATTCGAACGCATGACGGCGAGTGATTGCACCTTTAGGTAAAGAAGTGCGAATACCACCATTGGTACTTGGTAATGCAAAATCGAATGCAATATTTTTAGATCTGCAGGTACTTGTGATAGCATCAGAGAAAAAATTTGACAAAGCACTTTCTGGTTGAGACTTAGTTAGTTCAATTTCAGAATACACCAGTACGGCAGACATTTGAGAATCAAGGCTGCGTTTATAAGGAGCGTAGAAATTAAGTATTGCAGTATCTGCTTTTAAGCTTGAATCAATTTTCACTTGAGATACTTTAGTATTACTCAATTGAAAACTAGTTTTACAAGAAATGCTTAGAGCGACAATACTTATGAATAAAATATATTTTAAATCTTTCATATTAATATTCGCCAAAGACTTTTCTAAGTGTATTCGCAATCTCACCTAGAGTTGCATATTCTTCTACTGCTTCTATAATAATAGGCATTAAATTTTCTGTGCTTTTAGCTGCAGCCTCTAAACGATTTAATATATCAGCAACTTTTTGATTATCTCTCGAAGCTTTCAAAGCATTGATTTTATTGATTTGTAAAGTTCTGATAGAATCATCGATTTTAAATACTTTATCGAATGGAGGTTCTTTCTCTGTAAACTTATTGACGCCTACAATAATTCTTTCCGCTTTTTCAACTTCTTTCTGAAACTCATACGAAGCACGTGCAATTTCTTCTTGAATATAACCCTCTTCAATTGCATTAACTGAGCCACCCATGGCATCAATTTTTTCAATATATTTCCATGCTTGGGCTTCAACTGTATCAGTTAATTCTTCAATAAAATAAGAACCAGCTAGTGGGTCAACAGTATCTGTTACACCACTTTCAAATGCAATAATTTGTTGAGTTCGTAAAGCGATTTTTGCAGCTTCTTCAGTAGGTAGCGATAGTGCTTCGTCGTAACCATTGGTATGTAATGATTGCGTGCCACCTAAAACCGCAGCCATCGCTTGGTTAGTTACTCTCACAATATTATTCATTGGTTGTTGAGCAGCTAATGTTGAGCCACCTGTTTGAGTATGAAATCTTAATTGCATAGCTCTCGGGTCTTTAGCCCCTAGATCTTTCGTGATCTTTGCCCACATTCTTCTTGCAGCCCTGAACTTCGCTATTTCTTCGAAGAAATTATTATGACAGTTAAAAAAGAATGATAGTCTTTTTGCGAAGACATCAATATCTAAGCCTTTATCAATTGCAGCTTGTAAATATGATTTACCATTTGCTAAAGTAAACGCTAATTCTTGCACAGCTGTTGAACCAGCCTCACGTATATGATATCCAGATATAGAGATCGTATTCCATTTCGGAACTTCTTTAGAGCAATATTCAAAGATATCGGTAATCAAGCGCATTGAAGGTTTTGGTGGATATATATAAGTACCACGCGCAGCATATTCTTTTAATATATCATTCTGGATGGTACCAGAGATTTTAGAGATATCGGCACCTTGTTTTTTTGCCAAAGCAATGTACATCGCTAATAATGTTGAAGCGGTAGCATTGATAGTCATGGAAGTAGTAATTTTCTCGAGGCTAATACCATCGAATAAAATTTCCATGTCTTTTAGAGAGTCAATCGCTACTCCTACTTTACCTACTTCACCTTCTGAGAACTCATGATCTGAATCGTAACCAATTTGTGTAGGCAAATCAAATGCAACAGATAAGCCCATAGTACCTTGTTGTAAAAGGTAATGATATCTTTTGTTCGATTCTTCTGCAGTCGAGAATCCTGCGTATTGACGCATCGTCCAGAGACGACCACGGTACATATCTTTTTGTATACCTCTAGTAAAAGGAAAATCGCCTGGCATTTCTACCTCACGATTTTGTGCATTGTACACTTCTTTTATTTCAATGCCAGAGGTGGTCTTGAATTTTCTTTCTTCGCTCATAAAAGATTAAAAGTATTGTTGAACTTCTGTTCTGATCATAGCAAGTGCTACTTGATGCGGATTGCGATCAGAACTAGCTATATTCTCAAATATTGCCTTGCTTAAATCAATACTTGTAGCTTGAGCAGGCAAATTACTTGCTGCATAATTAATCATGTTTATGGTCTCCTCTTTCACCGCTTTGATCATTGTCCAGGTTTGTGGCGTCACAAATATCTGTTGCGATACATTGTGGTCAAACTCAGCTCTTATATCTTGTAACATATTTGTTTGAAGATCGCGAGCCGACATACCAGTTTCATGTGTACGAATAATAATTGATTGAAGAGAAATTCTTTCAATGAATAAAGTCAAACGCTCATAAGCTTGTAAACGTAATGGAGTGACACTACCTTGGTTATTCATTCTCATTTCTAACAACTTCTTTTGATAGTCGTTCTCTAAATAAGAGTTCAAAACAAAATAAGCAGTTAAAAAAACGATTAATGAGGGTACAATTAATTTTAGTAGATCTAGTAGAAATAATGGCCAGTTCATAGTATTTGTTGAAATATATGCAAATGTAAGCTTTTTCAGAGGCTTATGGGAATCAAAATATGAAACATTTTTCTTATTTCTTTGTAATATATTTGCATAGATTTAATTTTGTAAATAATTCAATAACAATACCATAATGGAGACAGAAGTAAAAAACACAGCATTCACACCTATCACTCTAACAGAGAACGCTATAAAAGCCGTAAGAAATTTATTGACTGAAAAATCTTTAGAAGAAGATTTCGGATTAAGAGTTGGCGTTAATGGAGGCGGTTGTTCAGGCATGACCTATGTATTAGGTTTCGATAAAAAGCAAGATAGCGATCAAGAGTTTTATATTGATGGCATAAAGATTTATATGAATAAGTCGCACGGACTTTATTTATTGGGTACAGAGGTTGATTACCAAGATGGATTAAATTCTAGAGGTTTCACTTTCTCAAATCCGAATGCCACTAGTACATGTGGTTGCGGAACATCATTTTCAGCATAATACTAAATAGCTATAAATGACTTTTAAAGAAAATGTCAAACTCGCTTTCGGATCTATAAAGGCGAATTTATTAAGAACTACTTTAACTGCTCTAATTATAGCAATAGGTATTACAGCATTGGTTGGCATTCTAACTTCGATCGATGGAATGGAAAGTTCTATCAAAAATAATTTCGCAAGTATGGGTGCCAATTCTTTTTCTATTAGAAATCGAGGCGCATCTGGTATACGTATTGGCAACTCAGGTAGTAGACCAAAAACGTATGAAAAAATAGAATTTGAGGAAGCTCATAAATTCAAAGAACAATTCAGCTTCCCTAATTCTGAAACTTCCTTATCATTTGCTGTCACTTTTGCATCTTCAGTAAAAAGTGCAACAGAAAAAACGAATCCGAATATTACCGTCATGGCTGCGGATGCTAACTACCTCAGCACTGCTGGTTATAAAATTGAGAAAGGTAGAAATTTCAATGAGACTGAAGAACAAGAAGCACATAGTGTAGTATTGATAGGCAAAGAAATTACTGATAAATTATTTAGCAAGATAAATCCGGTTGGTCAGACCATTTCAATAGGTAGTGAACGATTAAAAGTAATTGGAGTACTAGCAGAAAAGGGATCAAGTTTTGGATTTGGAGGTGATAAAATTTGTATAGTACCTTTACTAAAAGGCAAACAATACAATCAAAATTCGAACACTTCATATACAGTAACAGTTAAAGTTGAAGACAGTCGTTTATTAGATGCGGCGATAGCGCAATCAATAGCAAAATTCAGAAACATCCGTAAGTTAAATACAAAACAAGAAGACAATTTTGAAATTACTCAAAGTGATAGTTTAGCAAATTCATTGATTTCAAATTTAAGTTTTATAAGTATTGCGGGTGTAATAATTGGTGTGATCACGTTGATAGGCGCATCGATCGGACTAATGAATATAATGTTAGTTTCAGTAACAGAACGTACTCGAGAAATTGGTATACGTAAAGCTATTGGAGCGAAGGTAAGTGTGATAAGAAGACAATTCTTAATTGAGGCAATAGTGATTTGTCAGTTAGGTGGAATCGCTGGAATCATTTTCGGAATTGCCATCGGAAATTTAACAAGTATTTTTATAGGTGGTAGCTTTATAATACCATGGAAATGGATGGGAATAGGATATGCTTTGTGTTTTATTGTCGGATTGATTTCTGGTATTTACCCTGCTGTGAAAGCTTCTAAACTCGACCCTGTAGATGCATTAAGATACGAGTAATTACAAGAGTTCTCTATTTCTTAAAGAACCGAAAATTATTAAATCTAATAGCCTTTCATTTTTCAATGCATTCTTTTTTATAAGATGTATATGATGCATATGATGTAAATCAGTTGCTAAAAAATCTATGTATCCGAAATCTACTAATTGGTTAGCTGTTTGTTTTACTTGCTCACCATTATGACCAGTAAGTGAAAGTATATTCATTTGGAATAAACAACCAGCTTCTTTGTATTTTGTATAATCTTCGATTTTTAAAAAAGGATAACGTTCAGGGTGAGCTAATAAAGGTTTAAGTCCTTTCGTTTGAATTTGAAATATCACCTCATCAATACCACTAGGTTTTGTAAGATAAGACAATTCAAAAAGCAAGAATTCATTTTTAATTGTTAAAAGATTATCAGTCTTCAATAATTCTAAAAAATATTCATCGTAATAATATTCAGCAGCTGCCTCTATTTCAATTTCGATGTTACGTTTTTGCAACTCATTTCTTAAAGTAATTAATCCGCTGTTTATTATTTCAGGAGTATTGCGATAATAGTCACTCATGATATGCGGAGTGGCAATAATTTTATGAAATCCTAGATCTTTTAATTCAATGATTAATTGAATCGAATCTTCAAGTGTTTTGGCACCATCATCAATACCCGGTATAAGATGAGAATGCAAATCAACTGCTAATTGCGACAGATCAATTTGCACATCAGATGTAGGTTTTGGTTTGAAGAGGTCGAAGAATCCCATAATTAGTTTTGAGTATTGCGTACTGCGTATAGGGTACAGCGAATTGTCGCAATACGCTATACGCAGTACCCAGTACTATTATTTATATTGTTTATCGTAATACTCCTTATACGCACCACTGGTTACGTTTTGGAGCCATTCTTCGTTTGCGAGATACCAATCGACTGTTTTTTCTAAACCTTCTTCGAATTGTAAAGATGGTTGCCAGCCTAATTCTCTTTGTAATTTAGAAGAGTCAATAGCATATCGTAAGTCGTGGCCTGCACGGTCGGTAACATAAGTAATTAATTTTGCTGATTCTCCTTCTGCACGATTTAATTTACGATCCATAATCTTGCATAATAGATGAATCAAATCTATATTCTTCCACTCGTTATGTCCGCCGATATTATACGTATTCCCCGCCTTTGCTTTATGAAATATCACATCAATAGCTCTTGCATGATCTTCAACCCATAACCAATCGCGAACATTTTCGCCTTTACCATAAATCGGAATAGACTTATTGTTCTTAATGTTATTGATAGAAAGAGGACTTAATTTTTCAGGGAAGTGATGTGAACCATAATTGTTTGAACAATTTGAAATCACTGCATTGATCCCATAGGTGTCGTGATAGGCACGAACAAAATGATCAGAGCTTGCTTTAGAAGCTGAATACGGACTATGAGGATCGTATGAAGTCTCTTCAGTGAACATACCAGTATCGCCTAAGGCACCATAAACTTCATCGGTAGAGATATGATAAAATCTATACTGAGAAATATTATCTGAGTGTTTATCTTTCCATGCTGTTTTAGCAGAGTTTAATAAATTTACTGTACCAATAACATTCGTCATCACAAACTCTAAAGGGTTAGTGATTGAACGATCTACATGAGATTCAGCTGCTATATGTATCACTGCATCGTATTTTTCTTTTTCGAACAATGCATTGATTGTTTCAGCATCAACTAAATCAGCTTTGATGAATTTATAATTTGAATTTTGTTCAATGTCTTTTAAGTTGGCAAGATTACCTGCGTAAGTTAATTTATCGAGATTATGAATTTCATAATTCGAATATTTGTTGACGAATAATCGAACAACGTGTGAACCAATAAATCCAGCTCCTCCGGTGATTAAAATTTTCATTTTTAAAAAATTAATTTGTTTGTGCTTGCTCCCATTTCCAGGCAGTTCGCATCATATCTTCTATGTTAAATATTGTTGACCAACCCAATTCTTGGTTTGCTAATTTTGTATCTGCATATACTGCTTCAACATCACCTGGTCTTCTATCAACAATTTTATAATTGATTTTAATATTTGTAGTTTTTTCAAATGCATTAATGATGTCGAGTACAGAGTAACCAATACCTGTACCGATATTAAACACTTCGAAAGAATTTTTATTGTGAGCACTCATCAATCTTTCAATAGAAGATATATGAGCTTTCGCAACATCAATAACATGAATATAATCACGAACACAAGTACCATCGTGTGTATTATAATCACCGCCAAAAACATTTAAACAAGCACGTTTACCGCTAGCAGTTTCAGTGATGTATGGAATTAAGTGGTGAGGTACACCGTGTTGAACTTCGCCTATCAATGCGGTTTCGTGAGCACCAATCGGATTAAAATATCTAAGTGTGATAGCATTGATATTACTAGCTTTTGCGCATGCTTCAATTATTTCTTCACCCATTTGTTTAGTATTGCCATAGGGTGACATTGCTTTTTTCACAGGAGCATATTCATCGACGGGTAAAGTATCGGGGTTCCCATATACAGTACATGATGAAGAAAATACCAATGAATTTATTTGATGTTTTTTCATACTCTCTAATAAATTAATAGTAGAGTATAAATTATTGTTATAGTATTTAAAAGGATTTTCAACAGATTCTGCAACCTGTAATACAGCTGCAAAATGAATAACAGAATCAATATTTTTGTTTTTCTCAAAGAAAGCATCAAGCGCAATAGCATCACACATTTCAATTTTTTCGAAATGAGGTTTAGTGCCTGTTATTGTTTCAATTTTATCTAGAATATCAATTTTCGAATTCGATAGATTATCAATAATTACGACTTCATATCCTAATTGAATTAATTCAATAACAGTATGTGAACCTATATAACCAGTACCACCGGTCACTAATACTTTTTTCATTCCTATTTGTTGTAATCTTTAAAATCTTTTGGCTTCAGTTCTTTGTCGGTCAAATTCTTGAAATACTCATAAGTAATTTTCAATCCTTC